>JAJRWN010000069.1 GCA_024276745.1 Bacteroidota bacterium | reverse complement strand
TGGGTACGATGCACTAGAAATTTAATAAGCCCTTCTTTCATGATTTATTCAGATCCGGAAAAAGGCTTAAAAGGCCGGCTTCCGAGGCTTTGCAAATACCATGTTCTGTTATCAATCCACTGATAAAGCGCGCAGGTGTGATATCGAATCCGGGGTTATACACGGCTGCATTATCGGGGCTGATGCTTACCCGGTCGATACCCAATTGACCTTGTCCTTCAACCTGTTTTACCTCATTGGCATCGCGTTCTTCAATGGGAATATCGCTTCCCCGTTCAATCTCCCAATCGATGCTGCTCGAAGGCAGTGCAATATAAAAAGGTATTTTATTATCATAAGCAGCCAATGCTTTCAGATAAGTACCGATTTTATTGGCTACGTCTCCGTTGCGAACAGTACGGTCGGTACCGAGCAAACAAATATCTACTTTCCCTTGCTGCATGAGTAGCCCACCCGCATTATCGGTAATTAAATGATAGGGAATATTTTCTTGTCCGAGCTCAAAAGTCGTAAGTCTGGCTCCTTGCAAACGAGGTCTTGTTTCATCTACCCAAACATGAATAGCAATACCCTCATGATGAGCCATATAAAGCGGTGCAGTAGCCGTTCCCCAATCGATACAACCCAGCCAGCCGGCATTGCAATGGGTGAGGATATTGACGACCCCGCCCTGCTTCCGGTTGGCAATTTCACGAATCAGTTTCAAACCGGATTCACCGATACGCTTACAAACGGAAATATCATCATTGGCAAGTTGACGGGCATTGTTCAGCAAACGCTCCGAGGCTTCTTTTTTGCTCATCGAAGCATGGATACTAAGCATTTGTTGCCGGAGTGCCCAGGCGAGATTGACGGCAGTCGGGCGGGTGTTTTGCAATGCTTCCGATGCTTTTTTCAAAGCTAAAAGCCAGTTATCATTGCTTGCATCACATATTGCCAGATAGAGACCGTAAGCAGCCGTAACACCTATCAATGGGGCACCGCGCACCGTCATATTGCTGATGGCAGCCGCAGTATCTTGCCATTGGTTTAATTCAAGCGTTTTAAAACGATGGGGAAGTTTTCGCTGATCTATAACCATGATTCTTCCCGATGCATCTTCCCAAATGCTTCGATAGGATTTACCTTGTATTTTCATAATGCACAATAAAGGGTTTAAATTTACTTTTAAATTGCATCTTGATGAAAGTCCGTTACTTTTTTATTTATTTGGCCATCGTTTTTCTGATGTCATCCGCGCAGGGACAGGAGAATTGGGTGATACAATACCGGGGGCGTAATATTTTCCATTTTCAAAACAATCAAATGTCTGACTCTTCAGGTCAGATTCTTTTCACGACAAAAGCCAATCTTATTTTTTCAGGTGCTTCGAAACAAAGTGAAGATATTCTCTATCTCGTAAGGAGTGATGACATCCTTAGCCGCGAAACCGGGAATGTATATTCGCCCGATATGCGCGAGGTATTTTATACCATGAAAAAAGGACGCTTTTATCTCGGTGAAGAATTTAATCGGGAGCGATTATTATTCACTATTAAAGGAAACAGCCATTATATTTTGGGTGTTTTTGACGGGCAGGCCGATACGCTTTTGGCAAAAATATCGGGGAATGAATGGAGCAATACAGGTCTTGTTGCCGGATTGATAGCACTGAATCTGTATTTTGGTATGGATGAAAAAGTGGTGGCTGCCAAGCCCAATATCCGCGATTATGCCGATGAAGGCAATATTATCGGCAGCATTCGTCCGGCCTGGTACGATGATTATCAATCCGAATGGAGTTGGGACGGACATGTGCTGAAACCGGCCTGGGGCAATCGCCCCGAAGATGAATGGACTTTTGATGGGAAAAGTTTAAGACCTTATTGGGATTATAATATCAATCAGGAATGGAAATGGGACGGGCAGTTTTTTAAACCGGCATGGAATCAAAATACGGATATGATTTTTGAATGGGACGGGCAATTGCTGCATCCCTATTGGGAATTTCGCATGGAAGACGAATGGATTATTGAAGATGGTCGTGCCCGTGCCAAATGGAGTGCCGATTCGAACCACGAATGGATTATTGAAGGTGATATGCCCATACCGGTCATTGCTTTGGTTATCCTGGGCTTTGCCGACCGGTGATACATCATTTTAAACGAGGGCACTGAAAGAAAAATTTATTGAGCTTATCAAAAGCCTTTAATAATAAAAAACATCAACCATGGATTTTGTGCCGGGTATAATTCTCACCGAATCATCGATTACACCAAAACGGGGATGACGGATACGCAGATACAGCAAACCGGCTTGAAGACTTTCGAAATAAACCATGCCGAGTGAATCGCTATTCCTTTCGGCCAGGCGGCCAATTTCGGCATCCCTGTCAAAAACCGAAGCATAAATACGAATACCGGCTCCGTTTACCGAGCTATCCCTAACTTCGGGAATAGTCTGGTAGATAAACTTAACGCTAATCTTCAAAGAGCCAAAGGCAGCCTGGTTTCCTATTTGATCAACCGGAAAGGGTTCGGGCTTTTGGCAGGCCTGCCACGGCATGCAGGCAATCAGCAATACGATAAAACTAATGAACCGGATTATTTTCATTCATGCCAAGGTACGAATTATCGCAAAATGGAAGAGGCCCCTATTTGAAAATCTTAGTTTCATCTTCCCGATAAAATAGTTGTCAAAAAATTTGGATTTGTCAATTCATAATTATACCTTCCAGCGTTGTTCTTTTTATATTCTTTAACCCTTCAAAGCAAATCATGATGAAAAGATTTCGTAAATCATTGATTGCCAGCCCCCCCCGAATACTCGGGTCTGAGCAAATTTTATAATGTTATTGTTTCTATTGCTAAAGGTCTTGCAATCCTTTTACTTTTTAGCAGCCAAGTTGCACAAGCCCAGTTCGATTCTCTGTTTCAAAGCATG
>JAJRWN010000068.1 GCA_024276745.1 Bacteroidota bacterium | reverse complement strand
TGGGGTAAATCATCAAAGCAGATTGGCCACTTTGCATTTTCAGAAAGCCTAATCCGATACCCCGAAACAGCCATTGATAGGCGGCCGGGAATTCGCGTCTCCAAAACCATTCGCTGTGCTGGCCATCGGCAGGGAAAAGTAGTTTTATATCGCTAACAACAAAACCACTCTGGATTAAAGTATTTTTCATTTGCCCTATTTCGGCTACTATGGTATTGCTTTCTGATGCACCTGCTAAAAAATAAAATTGAATATTTGCCTGTTTCCCATGAGATAGAGCAAAAGCATACACCGAATCGGAAAACCAAAGAGAAGGAGAAAAAACACCCGCTTTGCTAAAAACCTGTTGATATTTTAATGCTCCGTACAATGAAATTAATCCACCCATACTACTGCCCATGATACCGGTATTTTCGCGGTCTGAAAGTGTGTGATAGGCTGAATCAATATATGGTTTAAGAACAGTAACAATGAAATCCATGTACTTATCACCTTCACCTCCGCCATAGGTCGGATTGACCCATGGACTGTATTCATCTAAGCGGTGCGTTCCTCCATTATCGATACCCGCTACAATAATGCCTGAATCTCCCTGCGTAAAAAGACTGTTTAGCGATTCATCCACTTCCCATTCTCCGGCAAAAGAACTTGCTATATCAAAAAGATTTTGACCATCATGCATATATAAAACCGGATAATTTCTTTGGCTTGAGTCGTAATCCGGTGGAAGATATATCCAAATCCTCCGATAGCGATTGAGTTGGGGAATAAAAAATGAATCGGAAACGATATACACATTACTATCGGCAGTATGGGTTGGATTGCCACCTCCGAGGTCTTCCCAGCCGGCAATATATTGATGTAGGGTATCACCGGCCTGGAAATTCAAACTCCGGTTGGGGATATATTGTCCCTGGCTGTTGCCTTCCACTTTGGCCCAGCTGCCTCTGGTGAATTTATACTGTATGCTGCCCGGAGCTATATTCAACTGCAGGCGATAGGTGCTGTCCGGCAATATCTGAAAAATATTATCAGTATCACCCGGATTCCAGCCATTGAAAGTGCCGGCCATAAAGATAGTATCAGTTTGAGGCGTATTAGCCGGCACTGAATCAAGGATAATGGTGAGTTGTGCAAAAGATACTGTACCAATGCAAATAGCAGAGAGCAAAGCCAAAACTTTAATCTTCATACTGCAAAGATAGGAAAGGCTTTTTTCAGTCCAAGTATTAGGATTATTATTAGGATTTTAGGATTCATAGGATTGATAGGATGATAGGATGATAGGATTTTAGGATTATTTGTTAACTTCATATATAGAAAATCTTAAAACCCTATTTCTGACAACAAAAAAACACGAACCATGCAATACGAAGCCTTAACCGGAAAAATAATTGGGTGTGCCATGAAAGTGCATTCAACCTTGGGTAATGGATTTCAGGAAGTTATTTATCAGCGGGCAATGGCTATAGAAATGGAAAAACAAGGATTAGGATTTAAGCGTGAAATGGAAATGACTATTTACTATGATGGCAGAAGCATCGGTACGAGAAGGGTAGATTTCTTTGTTGAGAATAAAATTATGCTTGAGCTAAAAGCAGTAATAAGACTAGAAGATGTTCATTTAGCTCAAGCCATGAACTATTGCCAAACTTATAATCTCCCTACGGGTTTATTGATAATTTTTGGTGGAAGAAGTCTGGAGTTTAAAAGAGTGTACAATCTCAACCATATAGAAAATAGAAAGTACAAAAAAAAGGACTATAAATCTTCCAAATCCTAATATTGTCAGTATTAGGATGCTTAGGATTAGTAGGATGGTAGGATTAATTGTCAGTATTGGGATGAATAGGATTAGTAGGATGGTAGGATTAGTTGTCAGTATTAGGATGAATAGGATTGATAGGATTTTAAGATTAGTGATCAATTTCAATTAGGGGCAATCTTTGACTTATGCAATTCTTTAATCCTTAAATCTTCAAATCTTCCAAATCCTAATACTGACAGTGAGGGATATTTATTCGACTCTTGCTGTTTATCAACCCGAATGTAGTGTCCCTCTCAAAAATGGATTAAACAAATTAATAAAATGAAAATAGAAACTTTTGGAAAATTCAATTAATAAGCATACCTTTATAGCGCCTCCAAAACCGTGTATAAAATACATATATAAGAATTATTAAAATACTCGATATGAAAAAACACGTATTTTTATGTTTGATGGCAATAGCTTTTTTGGGTTTACAGGGCATGGGGCAACCGGCCTACCTGGAAGGAAACTGGACAGGCACCTGGTCTTCCGGAAATGCATTAACTAACCGTGGTGTTGTGTATGCTACGCGTGTTCAAGCGACAGCCACTAATGCTAATACACCATTTTTATTCAATAATGCAAATCAAGATTACAATCCAAAGTGGGTAGGATCGAATTCGAATTTTACCAGAACAACCAATACACTTTATGCAGGAGGTGCATATTATTTTACTAGTGGATCGTGGGATCATAATTTAGAAATATCTGCTACTGCTAATAACTATTATACTTTCATAATAGGCCAAAATTCGGGATCTAATAATGATTTGTCGATATTGGAAACCACCTATAACCCAACTTTGATTACGGGGGTTTCACAATCGCCACTTACCGTACATAATGGAGAGGTAGTTACTATCACGGTCACTGTTAATAATACTACTTTAAATAGTGGAGAGTATTTGTTTGTCAGATGGACCAATGATGCCTGGGCAACCAGTTCGTTTACATCGGCCATTACAATAAGTTCCGGTTCAGGAACAGCCACCATACCTGCCCAGGGAGGCGGTGTAACAGTTCAATATTATGCTTTAACCACCAATCAGGCAAGCCCGGTTACTTCCACAGTTGATTATTATACTTTGGATATTGATAATGGCGTCAATAATGCTAATTATGCATATACAACTACCGCTTGGCTTCTCCCCATCACCCTGCAATCATTTACCGCACAAAAGCAAAACGAAGTTTCGGTACTTAACTGGACAACTGCCAACGAGGAAAATGCAGCTCAGTTTGACATTGAACGAAGCGTAAACGGACAGAATTTTTCCACTATCGCTACGGTCATGGCCGGTGGAAACAGCAATACGCTTCATACTTATCATTTTACCGATCTGAAACCTGAAACAGGACTTAATTACTATCGCTTGAAAATGTTAGATCAAGACGGTCATTTTGAATATTCAAAGATTATCTTACTTGATTTCGATGCCGTTCGGCCGGTCATCAGTCTGTCTCCCAATCCGGGGCAAAATCTGGTGCATCTTTATACCGGACAAAAAACCGGCAACATCATGATTTTCAATAGTCTTGGCGATTTGGTAAAGCTGATTCCTTCCACCGGAAGCAAAGACGGGAATTATGACATTGATACACAAGATTTACCGGATGGCATTTACCAGGTAGTTGCCATCTTCGACAACGGACAAAGAGCCAATACCGAAATGGTATTGAGCCGATAAGCTCCCTTTTGAATTTTTTAAAAAACCGGAATCGTTAACAGGTTCCGGTTTTTTTTATTTTAGCTTGCAGAAGTCTTGATTAAAAGTTTTGTTTATGATTGATTTAGCGCGAGCGGATATTTTGGTGATTATTGCTTATTTCCTCATCGTCTTTCTTATTGCTTTCTGGGCTATCTTCAAACGAAAAGGAAAACAAAACTCAGGAGAGTATTTTCTGGCAGGAAGAAATATGGGCTGGTTTGTTATCGGGGCTTCCTTATTCGCATCCAATATTGGTTCCGAGCATCTGATTGGTCTGGCAGGTAGTGGTTTTTCTGATGGTGTACCCGTTGCACATTATGAAATTTGGGCAGGATTAATCCTTCTTTTACTCGGATGGGTATTTGTTCCTTTTTATCTTAAAAGTGGGGTAGCTACCATGCCTGCCTTTCTTGAAAAACGCTATTCACCGGCCACCCGGTCTTATTTGGCCGTAATCTCCGTGATTGGGTATGTGCTTACCAAAATATCGGTCACCATTTATGCCGGAGGGGTAGTATTTTCAGCCATCGGCATGGATTTTTGGACAGGTGCCTTACTGCTCGTAGTGGCTACCGGAATTTACACCATAGCAGGTGGATTGCGAGCCGTTGTTTATACCGATACCATGCAAATGTTTGTATTAATCGGTGGTGCTGTAACGGTTAGCTTTTTTGGCTTACAGCAAATTGGTGGTTGGCATGCATTGCAACAAAGTGCCGGTCCCGGTTTTTTCAATATGTGGAAACCGGCTTCTCATCCCAATTATCCATGGACAGGTATACTTTTCGGTGCTCCTATTCTGGGTATATGGTACTGGTGTACCGATCAGTTTATCGTGCAAAGAGTACTTTCTGCCCGCAATATCAAACAGGCAAGAAGAGGAACTATTTTTGCCGGGTTTTTGAAAATGCTGCCTCTATTTATATTCGTTGTGCCGGGCATCATTGCTTATGTGCTCATGCAACAGGGAAATCTTCAAATTTCAAACCCAAATGAAACCTTGCCTGTGTTAGTAAAAACCTTGCTGCCGGCAGGTCTTCGGGGTTTGGTGATTGCAGGTCTTTTTGCAGCTTTAATGAGCTCTCTATCTTCGGTATTTAATTCTTGTTCAACACTAATTACACTCGATTTTTACAAAAAATATCGTCCTGCTGCCAGCGAAAAAAGTTTGGTTTGGGTAGGTCAGATTTCTACCGCTTTGCTTGTGGGTTTCGGATTGCTTTGGATACCTTTTATGAAATTTTTCTCTAACCAGCTTTATCTGTATTTGCAAAGTGTGCAGGCTTATATTGCTCCTCCTATAGCAGCCGTTTTCCTCCTCGGATTATTCTTTAAACGCTTAAATGCCAAGGGTGCTTTGGCTGCCCTTTGGACAGGGTTTTTTCTTGGCGCTGCCCGTTTGATTGCCGAACTATTAAAAAACTCCATTGAGCCCGGAAGCTTTCTTTATTTCTTTGCCGATGTAAATTTTCTGCATTTTGCTATTCTGCTGTTTGCCGTTTGTGTCATTATTCTCACGCTGGTAAGCCTGGCAACGGCCCCTCCCAATGAAGCTCAGATTGCCCAAGTGGTTTATCAGAAAGGCGCTCTCGATATTGGCAAGTTTTGGCGCAATAAAGAAATTTGGCTTTCCGTACTTTTACTGGCTCTTGTAGTCAGTATTTGGATTTATTTTTCTTAAGAATATATTTGATGTTAAAGAACGAATCATTAGGAAATCTGCTGAAAGCCGAAGCAATTGAAAATGGCCTTCGCCTTGAACTTGAAAATGCCCGGCTCGAATTGCTGGTATATGGCCCTTCGATGTTGCGTGTGAAAGCCTGGAAAAAGACCCGTGAATATTCTTTTTTCTCTTATGCTGCCGCTATGGAGCCTCAGGGTGCTGTTGATTGGAAAGAGGATGAATCTGAAATTGTGTTGAGCTTGGGTTTATTCAATGCGATTATCCGGAAAAAGCCTGTACGCATTCGCTTCGAAACTAAAGACGGACAAATTATTAGTGAGGATGATCCAGCCTTTGGTATTTCATGGCTGGGGCATGAAGTGGCAAATTACAAAAGCCTGCAGGATGCTGAACGATTCATCGGTCTGGGCGAAAAAACCGGTAATCTCGACCGCAGGGGCTCGGCCTATGTCAATTGGAATACCGATCATTTTGCCTATCCTTCTGATGCCGACCCTTTATATCTCTCCACTCCATTTTATATCGGATTGCATCATCAACTGGCTTATGGTATTTTCTTCGACAATAGCCACCGGTCAACTTTTAATTTTGGTGCATCCAACGACCGCTTTTCTTATTTCTCTGCCATCGAAGGTCCGATGGATTATTATTTTATTTTCACAGGTAATCTGCCGGGTATCGTCCATGAATATTCAAAACTTACCGGTTTCATGCCATTGCCTCCCAAATGGGCACTCGGCTATCAGCAATGCCGCTATAGTTATTATCCCGATATCGAAGTACTGAATATCGCCCATACTTTTCGTGAAAAAAATATCCCTTGTGATATTATTTATCTCGATATTCATTATATGGATCAGTATAAAGTATTCACTTTCGATACTGATCAATTTCCGGATCCTGCCGCTATGACGGCCAAACTGAAAGAAATGGGTTTCCACCTGACGATTATTATTGATCCGGGCATTAAAATTGAAAAAGGATATTCATATTATGACGAAGGGAAAAAACAAGGTGTTTTTATAAAATATCCAGATGGAAACGATTATGCGGCAAGTGTATGGCCGGGCAATTGTCATTTTCCTGATTTTACCAAACCGGATACCAGAAAGTGGTGGGCTAATAATTTTAAAACATATACTTCCAAAGGTATTGACGGATTTTGGAACGATATGAACGAACCGGCCAACTGGGGGCAACAAATGCCCGATTTAATTGAATTTGATTTTGACGGAGATGGCGCCACTCACCGAAAAGCTCGGAATGTTTATGGCCTGAACATGGCCAGAAGTACACAAGAAGGGGCACTTCAAAATTTAGATAACCAGCGGCCATTCATACTCACGCGATCAGGTTATTCAGGTATTCAACGCTTTGCGGCTGTTTGGACGGGCGATAATATTTCATCGGATGACTCGATGATGGCCGGAGTAAGATTAGTGAATAGCCTCGGACTCACCGGAATTGCTTTTGCCGGTTCAGATGTAGGAGGTTTTTCCGGCAATGCGACACCCGAATTATTTGCCCGCTGGATGGCTATCGGTGCTTTTACTCCTTTCTTCCGGGGGCATAGTATGGTGAATACCAATAGTGCCGAACCATGGGCTTTTGGTGAAGAAGTTGAAGAAATCAGCCGGAATTATATCCGCTTACGCTATAAACTGATG
This sequence comes from Bacteroidota bacterium, assembly GCA_024276745.1. Classification (GTDB taxonomy): domain Bacteria; phylum Bacteroidota; class Bacteroidia; order Chitinophagales; family S012-47; genus JAJRWN01. Next base: position 2,594 of record JAJRWN010000068.1, on the reverse strand, counting down.
CCTTATCTCTATTCGCTTTTTCATGAAGCAGCTCAAAAGGGCACTCCCGTATCGCGTAGCCTGGTTTGGTATTTTCCTTTTGACGATGAAATCTATAATACCGCTTATCAAAACCAATTCCTCTTCGGACCTTTCATGCTGATTGTTCCGGTTGAAAGTACCCGGCAAATTACAAGTCTTTATTTGCCCGAAGGCATTTGGTATGATTTCTATACCGATCAGCAGTTTAACGGAAAAATGAGCATTCATGCCGATTGCCCCAAAGAAAAATTACCTGTCTTTGTGAAAGCAGGAGCTATTATTCCCGCTGTGGAACCCGGTCAGCATACAGACGATTTTCCGGAAGATTGTTTGCGTTTGCATTTTTATGCCGGTGAAGCTCCCTCATCGTTCGAATTCTATGATGATGATGGAAATACCTTTGATTTTAAACAAGGAGACTATTACAAACGAATGATACAACTCGATACCTCCAACCGGAAAATTGTATTAAGCCCTGTTGAAGGTGATTATCCATCAGGTTTTCGAATGCTAAAACTCTTTTTTCATGGTTTTGATTTAATTAAAAAAGAAATTTTTGTAAATGGTAGCTCTCAAAAGATTGAAAACAGAGACCATCGTTTTATCGAAGCCATTTCCAGTTTTGATCCTTTGGGTGGAAGAAATGGTGATAAAGAACTTATCCCTCAATTACCTTCGGTACAAATATTGAATATAAGAGACGAAATTACCATCACATGGTGACCCTGCTTAAACGCTTTTATGTATTGATGCTTCTGCTCATTGCAGCTCAATTTCCCGGTTCTGCCCAATCATCTTTTGGAAAATATCAATCTGCCAAACATTTGCCAAACGGAGTGCTGATTCAAACGGAAAAGGGTGCTTTGCAGGTTATTGTTTATGCTAATCAAATAGTCAAAGTGGAATGGACAGGCAATTATGATAAGACCTGGCCCGACCCGGATGCGGTATGCAAACCTGATGATAAGCGGCCTGTTCAAATCGAAGAGAGTCGCAAACAGATTCTGATAAGCGATGATGAGCTTATTTTGAGTATCAATAAAAAAACGCTTTCTATTGAATTGTATAGAAAGGGAGAAATGCTAAGTGAAATGTGTGGTATGGCGAGCGATAGTAGCCTGCAAGGTTTTCGTTTTAGCCTTGATAAAAGCGAACATCTTTACGGCAGCGGTGAACGGGCTTTGCCTCTGGACAGACGTGGACAAAAGCTCGCATTGGATAATCAACCGCATTACGGTTATGCCTATGGAGAACCGAATTTAAATTATAGTGTACCGGTAGTGATGTCGTCAAAAAATTATTTAATCTATTTTGATAATCCTGCCCGGGGTTTTGTTGATTTGGGCAAGACTGACCCGGATGTCATGACTTTCGAAGCCATGGGAGGTCCCTGGCGTTTTTTCTGGATAGCGGCCAATCGACCGGCCGGATTACTGAAAAAATATTCCTGGCTTACCGGCAATCAACCTTTGCCGCCTCGCTGGGCTTTTGGAAATTTGCTTTCCCGTTTTGGCTATAAAAATGAAGAGGAAGTTCGCCATATCGTTGATAAAATGCAAGAAGATGATTTTCCGCTCGATGCAATTATCATCGACCTGTATTGGTTTGGCAAAGGGGTGAAAGACAGTTTTTATATGGGTGATCTTGCCTGGGATAGCAGTGCATGGCCTCATCCCGAAAAATTAATCAGTGATTTAAAGCAAAAAGGTATTCAAACAATTTTGATTACCGAACCCTTCATTTTGCAAGAATCAAAAAACTATCCCATTTGCGACCAGGAGAAATTAATGGCGCATGATAGTAGCGGCAATACGTATGTGATTCCAAATTTCTGGTTTGGGCTCACCGGGCTACTCGATATTTTCAAACCCGGAACACAAGATTGGTTTTGGAAGCAATACAAAAAACAAATTGAAATAGGCGTAGCTGCCTGGTGGGGCGATTTGGGTGAACCCGAGAAACATCCGGGTGATATGATTCATGTGAACGGAACGGCCGATGAAGTGCATAATATCTATGGCCATTATTGGGATAAAATGTTATACGATTACTATGAAAAAGAATATCCAGGGACAAGACTTTTTAATTTGAACCGCTCGGGATTTGCCGGTTCACAACGATTTAGTGTTTTTCCCTGGTCAGGAGATGTATCAAGGAGCTGGAGTGGATTAAAAGCTCAATTACCTATTATGTTGGGTATGAGCCAAAGCGGTATTCCTTATATGCATTCCGATCTTGGGGGCTTTGCGATGGGCGAAAAAGATGAAGAATTATATACCCGTTGGTTGCAGTTCGGTACTTTCACGCCTATCTTCAGACCGCATGGCTCCAGTATTCCTTCAGAGCCGGTTTATTTTAACGACAGTACCCAAAAAATCGTCAGGAAATATATGAAACTGCGATACCGGATGTTGCCCTATAATTATTCTATTGCCTGGCGCAATACACAAAGCGCTTTGCCTTTGGCGGCTCCTTTGAGTTTTTATCATCCTGATAATGAAAAATGTGCATCGATTGAAAATGAATATTACTGGGGTAAAGAAATGCTGATTGCTCCGGTACTGGAAAAGGGA
>JAJRWN010000067.1 GCA_024276745.1 Bacteroidota bacterium | reverse complement strand
CCTTGTTGGTGTATTGTTCTGTCGGGTACCGGAGTGAACGCATTGGAGAACAATTACAAAATGCCGGATATCAGCATGTATATAATCTTTATGGTGGAATTTTTGAATGGGTAAATCAAGATTTAAAGCTTGAGAATACCAAGGGAGAGGAGACCTTAAAAATTCATGCTTATAATCGGGATTGGGGCAAATGGCTCGAAAAAGGGATAAAAGTTTACCGGTGAAAGATCAAAAAGTGGTTCAGCAAATAAGAATAGATAAATGGATTTGGGCAACCCGGTTTTTTAAATCCAGATCAGCTGCATCGAAAGCCTGTTCAAATGGAAAAATTTTGATTAATGGCCACAAGGTTAAAGCATCGAAAAGCATTGGAGTTCAAGCCGAAATATCTATAAAACTGAAATCAAGACTAATAAAGGTACGGGTACTTAAACTTATAGGAAAACGCATTGCATCGGCAAAAGCAATCGATTGCTTTGAGCTGATTTCAGAGTCGATATTCCAGTCAGAAATATCCTTAGCATCGGCTTTTTATACTATGCCAGCAAGAGAACGGGGTAGGGGCAGACCGACCAAAAAAGAAAGAAGAGCGCTTGATAAAAACAGGGATATTGATTAATGAATATCTTCTTCTTTTCCAAGCAATCGGTAGATATCAGTAGGGTTATCACACAAAACGGCTTTAGAACCTTTGATAACTATAGGCGAACGGATAATATCTGGATTATTGCTCAGTATATTCAGCCAGCCTTCTTCATCAAAATTACGACCCCGGATATGCTCCTGATAATAGGGATGAGATTTATCTAATAATCTCTTTGGCTCCAGCTTAAGCATATTTAATACCTGTCGCCACATGGTAGTAGTGAATTTAGTTTTATGAAACTCCACATCTTTTACATGATTTGCCAGACTATGAGCAAATGCACGGGTTTTTTTTCCGACTGATGTAGTCGGATCATAATACAGCAAGACCTCTTGTTCCTTGGTTTTCATAATACAGTCAATTTAGGTTAATGAAGCACTAATTTTCGATTGCGCTACGTAATATACGCTGATTTATCGGTTTATCCAAATAAAAGCTGTTTAATTTGTTCGTTTGTTATACTTTCAACATGTATCAATTGCCAATTACAATGCCTGGAAATATAAAAATGTTTAAACCAAATTATTGTATTATTGGTTGATTGCAGCATAAACGATGAATATTCAGCCAATGAAATCAAATACAGGAAGGGCCATTATATACCCATTACTTTTTACAACTTTGCTTTGGACGATACATTTGATAAGCTATTTGTTGAACATTGAATCGTATCGCTATGGAGTATATCCAAGAACATTGGAAGGGCTAAAAGGTATTCTTACTGCCCCTTTGATACATGGTTCATGGAATCATTTGTTCTCGAACACCCTTCCTTTATTAGTATTGGGATTTGTTATTTTTTCTACTTATCCGCAAATCAGCAAAAGAGCCATTCCCTGGATATATTTCCTGACCGGTTTTTGGGTATGGGCGGCTGCCCGTCCAGTTTATCATATAGGTGCAAGTGGTATTGTTTACGGTTTAGCTTCTTTTCTGTTTTTTATCGGTGTTTTCCGGTGGGATAAAAAGTCTATTGCCGTAGCTCTTTTTGTAGCTTTTCTTTATGGGGGCTTGATATGGGGCATCTTTCCCCTATGGCCTGGTATTTCATGGGAATCACATCTTTTTGGTGGTGTGGCCGGATTCGTAACCGCTTTCGGTTTCTATACGGTAAACAGACCCCATGTTGCTGTTTCGGCCGATGAACCGGATGATCCGGATATGCCCTACTGGGAATATGAAGTGGAAGGAGAACGGAAAAAACGCACTCATTTACCCCATGTTATTATCCGGTACCTTTATAAACCAAACCGGAATGATGATCAGCATGAAGGATAATGGCACTAATGTACTATCAATGGTAAAACGGCAGTTTTACCATCAGATATTGTTTTTATCCAGTAAAATCCGGCCGGTATTGTAGCTCTGTTAAGTGATAAAGAAATACTTTTCGCACCGGGTTTGGTGTACACTACCGCGAAGCGCTGTACCATAGATCCATTTGCATTTAACAGCGAAATTTCCTGTATCTGTTTCAATCCGGCAGGCATCATTAATTGAAAGTTTTGCTGCACCGGATTAGGATATACTTGCCACTGCGATGCCAGTTGGTTTTGCGTAAGACCTGAAGGAATGGTAGTGGGTTTTTGATAATAAATTATGCTGAAAGGAATTACCTGACCCAAAATTTCCTGCGCTTTTACTTCTACAATGGGAACGCCTTCTGTTTTGCTGATCCATTTATATTCTAATTGAGTATTTGCATATCCAAACTTGCCGAGTGTAGAAATTAGTGTGTCAACTCTGTCAATTCGTGAAACGGTTCGAAGTACATTATAAGTATTTCCTCCGGGTGCAGTTAATGTTCCCCATCCATCAGTATGATTCACTCTTTTTTGAATGCGTGTATATCCACCTATTGTAGGAATACTTATTGCGAATGAAATGTTTGATGAATCACTTGTTCCATACGTTAATGGAAAGGTATATAATACATCTGGACTGCTGTATTTTACCGGAATCTGCATGCCGGAAATACTGGCCCCAAAGCCTGAGATTTCATAATCGCCACCATTTATTTTATAGAAATTATAAATATCCTGCAAAGGAATTTGCCCCATGGTGTCCGGAAAATTTAATTTTAATGCATTGTCTGATTGCCAAAAAGCAAAACTATATATCAAACCGGTACTCTGTACACTAATGTACTGATCTAAATAATCCGAAATACTTTGTAAATTACTGAAATCCCAGATTTGGTTTGCACCGGTTTGATTCAGGTCAATGTTAAGTAAACTGGGGCTGATATGGTAGCGGAAGGTATCTCCGACAACAGGCATGTCCGCATGGTTGATGATGATAGGGGTTTGTCCTGTCAATGCAATGGAAACGATAATCATTGAGGAGATAAGCGTAATAGATTTTTTCATTTTTATTATTTAATTATTTGGTTGGTCAATATGTTTGAGCCATGATAAAATAAGCCGGTAAATTATAGCCAGTAAATTCACAAATACAAAAAATATAATCAGCACCATGAGCATAGCACTTTGCTCATAATTATTGAATGCATACTGTCCGCTTATCAGTCCGGTTATGAAAAGCAATGCCAATACCATGGATATAAAAACGGCAACAGATTGTATTAAATATTTCTTCCAATGTGTTTTAAATATTCCCATTAAGGTATTGGCAGCAATAAAAAATAAAATCGCAGTTGCAAAGGTATCCCATTCTAAACCGTATGTGGGATATGCAATATGTAAAAGAAAAATGCTTAAAACTGCAACACTGAATATGCCAGTTCCCTGCATTAACGGACTGATATTTTCTTTTCCAAACAGCATGCAAACATGAATCTTAATATTTTTTAAAGACTATTTAGCGAATTTCAGCACTTAAATTATGTTGTATCAAATCTTTTTTCAACTGTTCTAATACATTTCTTGTCCCTGATTTGATAGAACAGGAACCTTTAAAATGGGTAAGCATTGCGCATTGTTCTGCCTGAATATAGGTGTGCTGACATAAATCCATAAGTACTTCTATGACATATTCAAAACTATTGACATCATCATTGATTAAAAACAATTTCAGCACAGGCGGATTAAGCCCTGAATCATGTTTTAAAGAGTCGTATTTTCCTTTATTAGAATGCATTTGAAAAATAAAATGATAACAAGACTGCTAAATTACGGAAAATTAAATTTAAGTATAGAGCATTATATTTACAGTCAATGTAGATTTTAAGAGCTGGACCTGGGTAATTAATTTATGGTATTTAAGATTTAACTTCCGGGTAATGATACTCAATTGCCTTTGATAATCCGGACTTTGAGCCCATACCCTGTGCATCATATTAATGTATTGATATTTAGTGCCTCCATGCCAGTTTTGCTCTTGCCATAATTTAATGTCTTTAACACAATCTTTCCAGGAAGCATAAACGGAGTATTTTCTGAACGAAGCAATTCGCATGCTTTTTCTTCCATTTGGTATACGCATACCTACAAAATTGTTTGTCTTTCGAAACAAAGGACTGGAAAAATGCCATCCTGCTTCTAATATTCCTTGCGCCATTACTACGTCCCAATGTTGTATATCTTCGGCAATCAGGGCATTTGCCAGATTATCTAATGTAATGGGTTCCGGTTCGTTTACCTTTACTTTTAGCGGAACTTGAGTCAGCGATAAAGACAGTATAAGCGAGATTAATGCAAGATACGGAAAAGCTTGAGGTGAATTTTGCATAATGTTTATTTTAGTTCACCGAAATTCTTGGGTAGCTGTTTCACATTTTAGCCATTCAAACACTTTTAACGCTGAAAAGTTTCATTATTGTCCATTTATTTAACCGGAGCTATTCATTAATAATAAATAATAACTTACGTAAAATGCAGAAAAACAGTATCTAAACGAATATAGTCTCTAATCTGCAACTTGTTTATAACTTTATAAAAAAATCTTTATGCGTACTATTCTCTTCTTACTATTGATGGCAAGTACTACAGTGCAGGCTCAACATTTCAGGCATAGCTATAAAAAGACTATTTTAAGTATCATGAATCAGCAAGCGAGAGATTGGAGCAGTGGCAATCCGGAAGCATTTATGCAAGCTTATTGGAAAAACGATTCACTGATTTTCATTACAAGCAAGGGTATAACTTATGGCTGGCAAAATATGCTTGACCGATATAAAATGGCTTATCCTAATTCTGAGAGCATGGGGCAACTGCTTTTTTCCGAACTCTATTTCAAACGTATGAATATCAATACTGTTTGGCTGAGAGGCAAATGGGAACTATTGAGAAATGAAGACAATTTAAATGGTTATTTTACCCTCATCTGGAAGAAAAAACATGGCGAATGGGTCATTGTTTCCGATCATACCAGTTGATTTGCATTAATATCTGCCAAAAAGTCTTAATATTTTAATCCGGGTCTGTCAAAAATTCCGTATTAATCAGGTGGAATGGGCTTTGATAAATAGGCTGCACAAAGGAGAAATATTATGAATTTTAATCAATATACATTAAAAGCACAGGAAGCCATTCAGCAAGCACAGGAGATTGCCCAGGGTTTGCAACATCAGCAAATTGAAACGCTTCATTTGCTGAAGGGTTTATTGCAGCAAGACGATAATGTTGCACTACATTTATTAAAGAAACTGAATATACCCATACAATCGTTGAAAACAGCAATTGAACAGAAAATTGCTCAATTACCGAAAGTGAGTGGAAGCGATAGTCAATATTTGAGTCGCGACAGCAATAAAGCATTAAACAAGGCCAGCACTTATATGAAGGAAATGGGAGATGAATATGTATCGGTAGAGCATCTGATATTGGGATTACTTTCGGCAGGTGACGATACTTCCAAGCTCATGCGTGAGCACGGAATTAACGAAAAAGAATTAAAAAAAGCTATCAATCATCTCAGGCAAGGAGCCAAGGTAAAGGATCAAAATGCAGAAGCGACCTATCAGGCATTGGAAAAATATGCCCGTAACCTGAATGAGTTAGCCGGGCATGGAAAACTTGATCCGGTAATTGGTCGTGATGAAGAGATCAGGAGGGTATTGCATATTTTGTCGAGAAGAACGAAAAACAATCCGATTCTTGTAGGCGAACCGGGAGTAGGAAAAACAGCCATAGCAGAAGGTATTGCCCATCGAATCGTTGGTGGTGATGTACCGGAAAACTTAAAATCAAAAACAATTTATGCACTTGATATGGGGGCTTTAATGGCTGGTGCAAAATATCGTGGTGAGTTTGAAGAACGATTAAAAGCGGTGATAAAAGAAGTGACTCACAGCGATGGACAAATAATTTTATTCATCGATGAAATACATACTTTGGTGGGTGCCGGTGCTACCGAGGGAGCTATGGATGCCGCCAACATTCTGAAACCTGCTTTAGCCCGGGGAGAGCTGCGTGCCGTGGGTGCCACTACCTTGAAGGAATACCAAAAGTATTTTGAAAAAGATAAAGCTTTGGAACGTAGATTTCAAAAGGTAATCATTGATGAACCCGATGAGGACAATGCCATTAGCATTTTGAGGGGCTTGAAAGAACGCTACGAAAGCTACCATAAGGTGCGCATTAAAGATGAAGCCATTATTGCTGCCGTTCAATTATCAGAACGATATATTACCGATCGTTTCTTACCAGATAAAGCTATTGATTTAATTGACGAATCGGCTGCCAAATTAAGACTGGAGATCAATTCATTACCGGAAGAATTAGATGAACTGGAAAGAAAAATCAGACAATTAGAAATTGAACGGGAAGCCATAAAAAGAGAGAAAGACACTCAAAAACTAAAACAGCTAAGTGAGCAAATTGCCAATTTATCGGAAGAACGTGATGTTTTAAAAGCCAAATGGCAGGAAGAAAAGCTATTGGTGGATGAAATTCAAAGTATCAAACAACAAATTGAAGAGTTAAAACTCGAAGCCAAACAGGCCGAAAGACAGGGAGATTTTGGCCGGGTCGCAGAATTGCGATATGGAAAATTACAAGATGCTTCCGGTCAGTTAAAACATGCTGAAGAAAAATTGCAAAATATGGATGCTTCAGGCCGATTAATGAAAGAAGAGGTTGATGCGGAAGATATTGCAGATATTGTAAGTAAATGGACAGGAATACCGGTTAGTAAAATGCTTGAATCGGACCGGAAAAAATTACTAAAACTTGAAGAACGTTTGCACGAAAGAGTTATCGGTCAGGATGAAGCAATACAAGCCGTAGCAAATGCCATCAGGCGAAGCCGTACCGGTTTGCAAGACCCCAACCGTCCAATGGGTTCTTTTATCTTTCTAGGTCCAACCGGAGTGGGTAAAACAGAATTAGCCAAAGCACTCGCAGAGTATCTTTTTGATGATGAAAGAGCTATGCTAAGAATTGATATGTCTGAATATCAGGAAAGGCATGCCGTTTCACGACTAATTGGTGCTCCTCCGGGGTATGTGGGCTATGATGAAGGTGGACAATTAACTGAAGCAGTCAGAAAAAAACCATATTCGGTCATTTTGCTCGATGAAATTGAAAAAGCTCATCCTGATGTGTTCAATATTCTTTTGCAAGTATTGGATGACGGCAGGCTGACCGATAATAAGGGTAGGGTAGCTAACTTTAAAAACACGCTCATCATTATGACCAGCAATTTGGGCTCTGATATTATTATGAATAATTATGAAAATGTTAAAGATGATAATCTCGATAGCATCATGACATCTACAAAAAGTCAGATATTTTCATTATTACGTCAAAGTCTCAGACCTGAGTTTCTGAATAGAATTGATGAAACATTAGTGTTCAAACCTTTGATGAAGGATGAAATCAAACAAATAATAAGCCTTCAGATAAGCGCGCTTAACAAACGGCTTAAGGAAAAAGATATAGTGGTTGAATGCTCAGATTATATGCTCGATTGGTTGGTGCAGGAAGGTTACGATCCTCAATTTGGTGCACGACCATTAAAACGGGTCATTCAAAATCGTTTGGTGAATGCCCTATCAAAAGATTTGCTTAGTGGTAGCATTAAACCTCACGACCGGGTTTTGGCAGATGTAGTAGAGGGTAATGTATTTTTTAAAACAAGTGAAAAAGCCAAATAATATAAAAGAGGCTGCCGGCAGGCAGCCTCTTTATTCTATTGAATGTCTGCTATTTGTTTTCTAAAGCTTCAATCCGTTGTTCTAATTGTTCGATATAAGCCTGTTGTTCCTGAATTGCTTTTGTCAACACAGGTATCATTCCGATGTAATTTACAGATTTATACTCAATCCTTTCGTTCTTGGTACCCGGTATTGTACTGATTTCATTATTTACTAATTCAGGAAATATTTTTTCTAAATCCTGCGCAATAAATCCATGTTGCATTCCCTTTGCAAAATGAAATTTTTCGAATATACCGACTTGATTAAATTCATAATTACTGGGTTGAACTTGCATGATACGTGATAAGACCTCAGCTTCTTGTCTGATATCTTGTTTGAATTTCCTGTCGGAAGGATTTGAAAAGGTTCCGGTAACCGTTACATTTCCAACAAAATAACCGGCAAAATTGGATACCCCCCCTGAAGCATCTGAATACACACCGTAATTAATACCATTGCCTCCTGTTATATTAGCCTGTACTGCACGATAAGTAAAATTACCGGTAGGAAAAACTCTGCCCTGCACACCAATATAACCACCTTCAAACAAAGCACCCCAGCCAAAATTATCGGCAGGTACACTTATACCATGAACAGCCGTAGCATCATAATTGGAAGTGGAAGAGTAATTTGAAAGCAGTACATCAGTTCCTGAAGAAGGATAATCGTTTTCAAAATAAGCTGTATATGCTGCCGATGAATTGATAGCATATATCTTTGTATCTGGATGCGCTGCTGTTGAACCGATTAATAAATTTTTATTATTCCCGTCAAAAAGTGCATAGGGTGTACCATTATTATTAAAATAAGTTCTTCCGCCACTTCCGGGGTCAAAGTATAGGTTACCAGTTGGTGCTGAGAGATGCATATCTGTTCCACTCATAAATATTCTTGAATTATTATCGCTCATATAGTAATCGCCACGAGATAGAATATTTCCATTCACTTCCAATTGTTGTACCGGCATACTGGTTCCAATTCCAACTTTACCGGAATTTTGCTCGATGGACATAGCAACCAAAGTGCTTCCGGTAATTTTTACGAAATCAAGATGACCATATTGGTTTGAAGCAATTCTCCATTCAAGACCACCACCGCTATTTTTCAACCCAATAGCTGCATCATAATATCCCGGTCCCTGAACCACCAAACCGGCACCCGGATTATGAGTACCTATTCCAACTTTTCCTTCAAAATAATGCTGATCTGCTCCTTCCAGATAGAGCCCCCATTTTGTACCTGATCCACTGGCCGAACCGTAATACAGATACTTTGCATCTGCTTGATTACCTCCAACATAAGCTTTGACCCCATAGTTTTTCCCTATCGAACCGGCAGCATGACTTTCTATACCAATATTCGAATGAGAGTTATCGGCTACCATGGCATAATAGCCGGTATTACTAGTGCCGGTAGAGCTACCAAAAACAAAATTTTTCATCCCATAAACAGTACCCGAACCGTTTCCGTCTGTATTACTAAAGATTCCTGCCATGGATTCGTTTCCATCAGATGCGGTCAGTACACTAATTCCTACAGTACCGATAAATGTGCCCGGATAATTATTACCGATTTGGTTTTGAACCGATAAGGCATATCCCGAACTATCAGTGGAATACATTGATGTTGAACCGGAAATATTCAATTTCTTATTGTTTGATGCACCCGATCCGATACCAACATTCCCCAGGTAATAAGCTCCGAAAGATGTTGTTTTCCAGATTTCAGGAGGAAATGAAGCACTTCCGGTATCGTCCATGGCAGGAGACCAGGATGTACCATTCCATTTCAAAACCTGACCTGCTGATGCACCTTGTGATGCTATTCCTAACGAGTTTCCTCCGGTTCCGTTTCCTTTGAGACTTGCATCATGCTCAACCACTTGACTGCCCCAGTTATCACCGGCACCTCCACCAATATCGTTTGAAGGTTCCCATTGATTATTACTATTATTCCATTTTAAGACTTGGCCATCTGCCGGTGCACCTGCTGACACACTTCGACTTTGAAGAGCTTGTACCACCGGATTGGGATAGCTGCCGCTTAAATCACCTCCCGCTATTGTGGTATTGGTGATGTCGTCTGCCGAAGAGGTATCGCCTGTATTGGATATGATATTTTGATTAATCTGAATTCCACTACCGGCTTTATAGGCTGCAGTACCCGATGTTTTGGCATAAAGTGCATACGGTACACTGATTAGTTGACTAGTCCCTAATGATACCATACCGTTTCCATCATCAATGCTTACTTCCAGGAAATAGCTATCGGATGACCATTCAATGCTGTCTAATGAAGATACAGATCCAATGGCTGTGTTAATTAATCCAAAAGTATTGGTACTTAACGATTGATTTTCGCTAAAAACAATGGGACCGCTTATGCTTCCACTATGAATTTCAAACTTGATGTCTAATGTTTGGTTAATCATAATTTGCCCACTGCTATTGCGAACTACCGCTTGATAATTGATTAAGGATGGCGATTGTGCAAAAAGCGTGAATGTAATGCCTATCAGAGATAAGAATGTAAATAAAATTTTCATAATTCAGTGTTTAGATTAAAGGATATAAATGCATAATTATAAATTGTTTTTTTATATTGCAATGACAAAAATCTCCACAAAAAAAGCCCCACCGATTGGTAGAGCTTTTAGCATGTTTTGTGTTTTAATTAATTTAATTTTTCCACTTTTATAGATTCTATAAAACGGCCTTGTTTATCACGCATGACCAGAAAATAAGTACCCGGTGCAAAATAACTCAGGTCATATTCATGGCTATATTCACCATATACCGTTGCCGTTTGCATTTTTCCCAAAACTTGTCCCAGCATATCAAACCATTGAAGCTGAAGTTCTTTGGCATCTTTGGAAGAAAGCTTTAACACAAGCATATCTTCGGTCGGGTTTGGAAATAAATTAATCGATAAACCGCTAACCGGACTTTGAATACCGACAACAAGACCATCGGGTTGTTGAAAACCCTGGGTGATAAGAAGATTACCCGATGATTCGGTAGTAGTAGCTACTTCACCCACGGTCCATGATAACTGAACATTACCGGCTGAGGCATAATCTCCTGCCGAACCGATAACTTGCCTGTCGAGGCTCTGACCAAAGGCCAAAACCGGGAGCAACGCTATGATTGTAATTAATAATTTTTTCATCGTTTATGGTTTTTAAGGTTACTTATTTAATCCGGATTTCAATTCGTTAATTTGTTGCTGTAAATCTTCAATCATTTTTTGTTGTTCCTGAATGGCTTTAATGGCTATTACACTCATACCTGCATAGTCAACCGTATAAACATCCAAATCTCTTTCTGCATCTACATTGTGCGATACGTATTGAGGAAATGTTTCTAATAATTCTTGCGCCAAAAAACCGGAAGTGCGCTTTGTTGAACCGATGAAATTATAAGCTACCGGCTTTAAATCCATTACTGAATGTAATACGCTGCCCATATCGCTAATGTTTTCTTTTAAGCGTCTATCTGATATACTACTATATACACCGGTTGAAGCATTAAAAGTACCTTTGTGAGTGCCGTTGGCATACAAAAATAAATCTCCACTTGTAGATGTATATAATTCCCAATTATTTGTACCGTGCATAATATCCAATCCATATAGGCTATGAGAGACTTGTAAAGCATAGGTTGAATTACTCGCTGTTCCAATACCAACAGCTCCGGAAGCATCAATGAGCATTCGTGTTGAATTGTTTGTTCCCAAACTAATTGAACCATTTTCATAATTCCATAAATAAGCTGTTGAACTTCCAAGTCCAACAAGAAAACCATCCGAACCAGTTGATCCGGAACTGGAATTATGAAAAGATTGATATGCAGTAGCATTGCTTGTGGCAATGTCCAAAATATTTACCGGGCTTGTTGTTCCAATACCGACATTACCTGATGCATCAATAAACATCCTGTTCGTATTATTGGTCAAAAGGCTTATTCCATCTGCTCCATAAGTGGCCAATAAAAGGTCACCATTATAATGTTGGATATAAGATTTAGCAGTTGCATTTTCATAAAGTCTAATCATCGGATTACTTGTTCCGACTATCTTCAACACACCGGTGGTTCCATGAACTTCAAGCGCATCATCAGGTGCTGAAGTACCGATTCCAACATTAGTGCCGCTAACGGTAAGGGCAGCGTTAGAAGAACCTCCAAACAATTCTAATTTCTTACCACTTACGGTAGATCCTGCAGCAATGCCTCCAATTGAACTGTCCCACCATAGACCTTTATAGATTCCCAACAAATAAGATCCGGTGTAGGAAGTCTTAAAACCGGAAGCATAGGCTGTACCTGCAACATCAAGGGTATAAGCAGGTGTTGCGTTTCCTATCCCTACATTACCGGCAGAACTTATGGTCACTCTTGATATATCATTGGTTCCCAAATACATGTTACCTGATTCATAATTCCAGATATATGTATTATTTCCGGAACCGGAAATACCTACTAACATACCATCTAAACTAGTCGTTCCGGTAACAGAATTGTGTAATGCCAGATAGGATGAAGAATTTGATGATTTAATATCTAATAGTCTTGCAGGAGTGCTTGTTCCGATACCAACGCCACCTGTATTGTAATAGGCATAAGATCCGTTTTGAGACCATATACCACCGCCTCCTGTATTATCGGTGCCGGGTGCCCATGACGAGCCGTTCCATTTCAATACCTGTCCACTTGTTGGAGCGGTAGAAGAAATTGTCCTGCCTTGTAGTTTATTGGCATTCCAAAGGGCTGATGTTGTTTGTGCACTAAAGGTGGTTCCGCTTAGGGTTAACCCCGTTCCTGCAGCATAAGTAGTATTGTTGTCAGTAGAACTGATGGTAAAGTTCGGATAAGTTCCTGTAACACTGGTTGCCCCGCTTCCAGTAAGATTTACCGTTTTGTCGGGTGCCGTATTACTGATGGTTGTACCGGAAATACCAATTCCACTGCCGGCTGAATAGGTAGTATTGTTATCGGTAGAACTGATGGTAAAATTTGGATAGGTACCGCTTACAGTAGTTGCACCACTACCGCTTAGATTTACCGTTTTGTCGGGTGCCGTATTCGTTATGGTGCTTCCACTTACAGATATGCCTGTTCCACCTGTATAGGTAATAACATTACCGGCTTCGGCTGCATGCAATGCATAGGGTACACTCACCATTTGATTGCTACCCATATCGGTATAGCCGCTACCGGCATCTAACTCTACTTGCAAATAATAAGCGTTATTGCCCCAATCTATGGATGCAAAAGAACCGCTTACTACGGTTCCTTCTCCAATTTTCAGAGAAAAAAGGCCATAATCGTTGGTATTTGTAGTATGGGTTTCCTGAAAGACAGAAGTACCGCTTGCAGAACCTTGATGAATTGTAAATCTGACATTAACATTAGTGTTCGACATCAAGGTGCCACTACTATTGCGGGCTACTGCCTGATAATTAATACTTTGAGGTGTCTGGCTTATGGCAATTGCAGCATTCAGCATGATAAGTGCCATAAGATAAATCGATTTTCTGAAGTTTGCTTTCATAGCGAGTGAAATTTAAGATGAAAATTAAGATATCTCAATATTAAAACTATTTTTTGTCATTAACAAAGATTAAACTATATATTTTTTTGTTAGCTTGTTCTTTTTTAGCATTTGTATGCTAATAGGCTGCAAATTTGTCTTTATTCCGGTCATGGCACAATAGTTGGCAAATCAATTCATTCTAAAATAATTGATGGCATACTGTCATTTTGACTTATAAAAGCAAGCATACATGAAGGAATATAGTAATAAAGCATTTTTTATGGCCTCGGATGATGAAGAAATGGAGTTTTTTCCAATCATCTCGGTTGAAGATGAAGATGATCATGATAAACAGCAAATAGCGGAAGAATTGCCTTTGTTGGCTTTGAGGAATACTGTTCTTTTTCCGGGTGTTGTCATTCCAATAACCGTGGGGCGCGATAAATCTATCAAAGCCGTAAAACAAGCTTATAAAAAAGACCGCATTATCGGTGTAGTTGCACAACGGGATGTGAAAGTGGAAGATCCTGCCGGAAAGGATTTGAATCAGGTTGCAACTGCGGCAAGAATAATGCGAAAATTACGTATGCCTGATGGAACTACAACGGTGATTATTCGCGGCCTTAAAAGAATTAAAATTGATGAAATTATAAGCGATAATCCCTTTTTTAGTGCCAAGGTTAGCTCATTGCCTCCGGTGTCTACCCCTGAAACTGGAGAATATATCGCATTGGTTGATTCGCTTCGGGAACAAGCAGCACAAGTCATTAAACTGGCTCCCAATATTCCTACCGAAGCAACCATTATTCTTAAAAATATTAATAAGCCTGATTTTTTAGTAAATTTTATTGCTTCCAATTTGAATGTTTCTATCAAACAAAAGCAGCAAATTTTGGAAATGGACGATATGAATGATCAGGCCAGTACCGTCTTGAAATTGCTTAATGCCGAATTGCAACAATTGGAACTGAAAAATAAAATTCAGAATAAGGTCAGGAACGATATTGAAAAACAACAACGTGATTATTTTTTAAATCAACAATTAAAAACCATTCAAGAAGAATTGGGTGGTGATAGTTTTGATCAGGAAATTCAGCGACTTAAAGAAAAAGCTGCGAAAAAGAAATGGAATGATAAAGTAGCCGATACTTTTAACCGTGAGCTGGAAAAGCTGGGGCGTATGAATGCTGCATCGGCTGAATACAGTGTTATTTTAAATTATCTGGATACGCTCATCGAACTGCCCTGGAATGAATATACCGAAGATAAGTTTGATTTAAGAATGGCGCAAAAGGTATTGGATCACGATCATTATGGCTTGCAAAAAGTAAAACAACGTATTCTTGAATATCTGGCCGTATTAAAACTAAAAGGTGATTTAAAATCGCCTATACTTTGTTTTGTAGGTGCACCCGGAGTGGGTAAAACCAGTCTGGGAAAATCAATTGCCGGTGCCTTGGGCCGGAAATATGTCAGAATGTCTTTGGGCGGACTGCATGATGAAGCAGAAATCAGAGGACACCGGAAAACCTATATCGGTGCTATGCCGGGACGCATCATGCAAAGCTTAAAAAAAGTTCAGTCGGCTAATCCTGTATTTATTCTTGATGAAATTGATAAAGTAGGATCAGACTACAGGGGCGATCCTTCTTCGGCTTTGCTGGAAGTATTGGATCCTGAACAAAACAGCAGTTTTTACGATAATTATCTTGAGTTGGAGTTCGACCTGTCGAAAGTTCTTTTTATCGCTACTGCCAATTCTTTGAATGCCATTCAACCTGCTTTGCGCGACCGGATGGAAATTATTTATATGGAAGGATATTCGATAGAAGAAAAAATTGAAATTGCCATAGGTCATTTGGTCGATAAGCAAAGAAAAGCACATGGCTTAACGGCCAAACATATACGCTTAAGCCGTCCGGTGATACGGAAAATGATTCAGGATTATACCCGTGAATCTGGCGTACGAGAATTAGACCGGAAACTTGCTGCATTGATGCGCCATGCTGCCAAAGAAGTGGCTATGGAAGAAAAACGTACTGCTACGGTAAACCGTAAAAAACTCGAAGAAATTATGGGCCGTAAACGTTTCGATTCGGCTGCTTACTCACATAGTTTACCTCCCGGTGTTGCTATTGGTATGGCTTATACTATTTATGGAGGCGAAATCCTTTATATCGAATCAGCATTAAGCCATGGTAAAGGAAACCTAACTTTAACCGGCAATCTTGGCAATGTAATGAAAGAATCAGCTACTACTGCACTCACCTTTTTAAAAGCGCATGCCAGCGATCTTTCGGTCGATGATAAAGTATTTGATCATTGGAATGTACATTTGCATATACCTGAAGGTGCCACACCAAAAGACGGTCCTTCGGCAGGAGTAACCATGCTTACTACTTTAGCCTCTCTGTTTACGCAAAAAAAAGTAAAACCCTTTCTGTCGATGACAGGCGAAATTACTTTGCGTGGTAAAGTGTTGCCGGTTGGCGGTATAAAAGAAAAAATTCTGGCTGCCAAAAGAGCCGGTATGAAAGAAATTATCTTGCCCGATGTGAATCAAAAAGATATTGAGGAAATTGAACAAGACTTTATCAGCAATCTAAAGTTTCATTATGTGAGCGATATGAAAGAAGTGTTGAATTTGGCATTAATGCCTAAAAAAATAAAAAATGCCAGAAATTTGCTTAATCTTGAAGACGAATAAAGCAATTTTTTATTTACCGCATCATGAAGGATTTCTACTGCTTTGAAGCAATAGTCCTTTATTTAAAACGTTGCATTGCCGGCCTATGAAATTTAGTTTTGCTGTACTCCTTAGCTTTTTACCGTTTTGTGCTTTCACTCAAACCGGTGGTATCAATACCTTCGATTTTTTGCAATTGCCGGTGTCGGCACGTAGCAATGCATTGGGAGGCAACCAGTTTTCCTGGGACTCTACCGATATCAGCCTCGGTATTGAAAATCCGGCCGCTTATAACCCGGCTATGAACCGGAAAATGGCTTTTAATACCAGCATTTATCCGGGAGGTATTAATCATGGTTATGCCGCATATAGCTGGAATAATCAAAAACTAAAGACAAGCTTCGGTGCCGGCATTCAATATGTAGCCTATGGAAATTTTGAACAAACCGATGAAAGTGGCCGGGTCATTGGAAATTTTTCTGCTTCCGAATATATGTTACACAGTGGAGCCGCACGTCAGTATGGTCCATTTCGATATGGAACAAATATGAAAATTATTTATTCTCAATTAGAATCTTACAATAGCTTTGGTTTTGCTGTCGATTTTGGTGGTCTTTATATTGATTCAAGCAAAAACCTTGCCCTGGGAATTAGTGTTTTAAATCTTGGCTATCAGCTTTTTACTTATACACCCGGAACCAGGGAATCATTACCATTTGATATCCGGATTGCCCTAAGCAAAAAACTGGAACATGTGCCGTTTCGCTTCGATGTAGTAGTACATCATTTATATACATGGGATATCAGATACAATGACCCTAATCAATCAAATCCTACGAATATTTTTGGTATTGATACGCTTAATACCATAAAACCCAAAACCTATTTTGCCGATAAACTGGCACGTCATTTTATTTTTGGCGGTGAACTAATTCTGGGGCCGTCTTTAAAAATAAGAATGGGATATAATCACCAAAGACGAATGGAATTTTCCGAAAATATTCGAAGATCATGGGCAGGGTTTAGTTTTGGTGCCGGCATCCGGATTGCCCATGTCAATATTGATTATAGCCTGGCTAGTTATAATGTGGCCGGTACCGCTCACATGTTCAGTCTGTCAACAAATTTGAATACTTTCCTGCCAAAAGAAAGATATTAATCCTGCTACCTTTACTTTTGTATATACATGAATAAAATTAACATCGCCATTGACGGATTTTCTTCTTGTGGAAAAAGCACATTAGCCAAATCATTGGCCGGAAGGCTTCATTACTTATATGTCGATTCCGGTGCTATGTATAGAGCTGTTACTTTATATTTTCTCCAAAATAAGATTGATTATTTAAACCCTCAAGCGGTTGATGTAGCTCTTGATGAAATCTCTATCTATTTTGAACGTAATGCAGGCCTGTCATCTTGTATTACTTATTTGAATGGAAAAAATGTAGAACAACAAATCAGAGCCATGGAAGTAAGTGAATTTGTCAGTACCATCAGCTCTATTGCCGATGTCAGAGCCTCTATGGTAGCACAACAACAAGCCATGGCACGGAAAAAGGGTATCGTTATGGACGGCCGTGATATAGGAAGTGTTGTGATACCCGATGCTGAATTAAAAATTTTTATGACTGCAAAACCGGAAGTCAGAGCCAGAAGAAGATTTCTTGAATTACAAGCTAAAAATATATCGGTAAGCTATGATGAGATATTGAAAAATCTGGATTACCGGGATAAAACCGATTCTAACAGAATCAACAGCCCTTTGATCAAAGCTGATGATGCTTTACTATTGGATAATTCATTGCTCAGCGAAGAAGAACAATTAAGCTGGGCACTGGATAAAGCTCACCGGATACTAAACAAGATTTGAAAAGAAGATTGCGTAATTTTATGCCCGCCCTGATTTATTATCATTATGAAAATAACCATCGATCAACAATCCGGTTTTTGCTTCGGAGTGGTATATGCTATTCAACTGGCCGAACAAATTCTTGATGCCGGAGAAGTTTTATATTGCCTGGGCGATATTGTACATAATGATCTTGAAATTGAACGATTAGAAAAAAAAGGATTAATAATTATTGATCATCAATCATTAGAAAATTTAAAAAACTGTAATGTCCTGATCAGAGCCCATGGAGAACCACCCTTAACCTATAAAACTGCTTTAAAAAACCATATTAACCTGATTGATGCTTCTTGCCCGGTAGTATTAAAATTACAAAACAGAGTAAAATATTCATACGATGAAAGCAAGGATGAGCAAGGTCAGGTACTGGTTTATGGCAAAGCCGGCCATGCCGAAGTAAACGGATTGCTCGGTCAAACCGCTTCCAATGCCATCGTCATTACCGGTGTTCACGATCTTGAAAAAGTCGATTTCAGCAAACCGATTACCCTGTTTTCTCAAACTACTAAAAGTACAGACGGCTTCAGTGAATTGAAAACATTGATTGAAAAAAAAGCTGCCGAATACAATAATGATCAAGTTTATACTAATGATACTATTTGCAGGCAAGTCTCCAAAAGAGAACCTTTTCTTAGATCGTTTTCTAAACAACATGATGTTATTATTTTTGTTGCAGGCCGGAAAAGCTCAAACGGAAAAGTATTATTCCAGGTATGCTCCAAAGCCAACCAAAAAGCTCATTTTATATCTTTCCCTGATGAAATTGACCGGCAATGGTTTAAGCAATATGAAACGGTAGGAATCTGTGGAGCCACCTCAACACCTATGTGGCTCATGAAAGCCGTTGCCCGGAAAATCAAATCATTAAGTTAACTTCTCCCAATACTTGAGTTTACGCAAAAACTTCTTATCTTTGCGCCCACTTTAAAAAAAATAACGACATACAAAAGGAGGAACTTTACATTGACTGAAAAACCAATTGAAAACCAAGAAACTAACCCGACCGAGGAGGTCAATCAAAACATCGAAGCAAACGATGAAAAAAAAATAAGCCCGGAAACAGATCATCCGGAAAAAATACCGGAAACGGAAGATAACAGTGAAACGGAAAATACTAAAACCGAAACACCTGTTGACAAGCAGGAAGAAGAAGTTTTAACTGAGAAAGAAACACCTGTCGCTGATCAGGAAGAAAAGGTAGAAACTGAAACACCGGAAAAAGAAAAAATGCCTGAATCGGAACCTGAAGTCACACCGGTTTCAAACGAAGAAAAAAAGGAAGAATTGGTAGATGCTGATAAACCGGAAACACCGGTTGAAAAATCAATACCTGCCGATGAGAAAGATAGCCAATTTCCCGGTACCGAAAAAAAGGAAAGCCTCAAATCAGATGAGATTGCCGAAACTGCGGATGACAGTAATGATGATTTTGACTGGGATGCAAATGATTCCAAAATCCTGAACTATGATGAAAAAGAGCGCAAGGAATTGGAAGCTATGTATGATAGTACTATCAATACCGTTACCGATAGCGAAATTACAGATGCCACTGTTGTAGGTTTAACCGAAAAAGATGTTGTACTCAATATCGGTTTCAAATCAGATGGAATGGTAGCACTCACAGAATTCAGGGATATGCCGGATTTAAAAATCGGTGATGTAGTTCAGGTCTTCGTGATGAATAAAGAAGACAAAAACGGGCAATTAGTATTATCCCGGAAAAATGCCAAATTACTTAATGCCTGGGATGCTATCGTTAATTCTTATGAAAATGATGTAGTGGTAACCGGTAAGGTTATTCATAAAACCAAAGGTGGTTTAATCGTTGATATCAATGGTTTGGAAACCTTCCTGCCTGGTTCTCAAATTGATGTGAAACCCATCATCGATTACGATTCATACGTGGGCAAAACCATGGAATTCAAAGTCGTAAAAATCAATGATGTAATCAAAAATGCAGTTGTTTCCCATAAAGCTCTTATCGAGCGTGATATGGAAGAACAAAGAGCCGAAATTATCAAAGAATTGGAAAAAGGCCAGGTGCTCGAAGGTATTGTAAAAAATATTACTGATTTTGGTGCCTTTATTGACCTCGGTGGTGTTGACGGTCTACTCTATATTACCGATATATCCTGGGGAAGAATCAATCATCCGAGCGAAGTTTTAGAACTTAATCAAAAAATCAATATAGCAGTTCTCGATTTTAACGATGATAAAAAAAGAATTTCTTTAGGATTAAAACAACTTCAGCCTCACCCATGGGAATCACTCGATAAAAGTATTGAAGTTGGAAGCAAGGTGAAAGGTAAAATTGTCAATATTGAAGACTATGGTGCTTTTCTTGAAATCGTACCCGGTGTAGAAGGATTGATTCACGTATCAGAAGTAAGCTGGTCAAATCAACCACTCAATGCCAGAGATTATTTTAATCTGGGCGATGAGTATGAAGCTGCTGTCGTAACAATCGACCGGGAAGAAAGAAGAATGTCATTGAGCGTAAAACAACTGACCAAAGACCCATGGGAAAAAGTAGAAGAAACTTTTGCCGTTGGTACCAAACACAGTGGTATAGTGAAAAATATTACACCTTACGGAGTGTTTGTTGAATTTGACGGATTCTTTGGCGGTATGGTTCATATTTCCGATTTGAGCTGGATTAAACGCTATCATCATCCGTCTGAAGTTACCAAAGTAGGTGAAAAAATGGATGTTATTGTAATGGAAATTGACAAAGAAAACCGAAAACTTAATCTGAGTCATAAACATATTGAAGAAGATCCATGGGATACTTTTGAAAATGTGTTTCCGGTAGAATCTGTTCATGAAGGAACCATTATCAAAAAAGACGATAAAGGTGCTATTGTTCAATTACCCTACGGCCTGGAAGGCTTTTTACCCAATAAACACATGAAAAAAGAAGATGGCAGTGATGCTAAATTAGACGACACACTTCCATTTATGATTCTCGAGTTTAACCGGAACGATAAACGAATTATTGTTTCGCATACCAGAGTAATTTCAGAACAAGTTCAAGAAGAAAGAAAACGGGATAGATCTGAGAAATCCAGAAAAAGGAAAGAAACGGCCAGTGTTGTGAACAGACTAAACCGTAATGTAGAAAAATCAACTTTAGGCGATTTGGGTGTGCTTAGCGGTTTGAAAAAGGCTATGGAAAAAGGAGAAGAAGAAAAAGCGGTTGTCAAGAAAAAACCCGCAAAAAAAGCTGCCCCTAAAAAAACAGAAGAAAAGAAAGAATCAAAAGATTCAGACAATTCCTCTGAAGCATAATAATAATCTTCTGTGAGAAATATATAGCCCCGGTTTTCCGGGGCTTTTTTTTATCTTAGTAAAAAAAATACAACATGATTATTTGTACAACAAATTCCATTACAGGGCGCGAAATAAAAACAACACTTGGACTGGTAAAAGGAAACACCGTAAGAGCTAAACACATTGGTCGTGATTTTATGGCAGGATTAAAAATATTGCCGGAGGTGAAATAAAATCATATACTTCATTGCTGAGCGAAGCCAGGGACCAGGCCATCGAAAGAATGACTGCCGAAGCCGAAAAACTGGGTGCCGATGCGATTGTTGAAATGCGCTTAACTACTTCGCAGATCAGCCAAATGGCTTCAGAAGTACTGGCTTATGGTACGGCTGTAAAATTGCAGTAAACGGTATTATAGACTAAACCAGGATTTTACGATTGAATCAAGTGATTTTTCAGATTGATGTTTGAATTCATTGGTATGAATATCATAATGATAATCGTTTACCCATTTTTTATAATTCCTTGCTATTTCATCTATTGACTGAATGATATACTGTATTTCATCATTGGTCATTACCGGGTGAATACTGATACGAATCCATCCGGGTTTTTCAGAAAAATCGCCATGTTCAATTTTTTCGGTAATTTCATGCGAAGCATCGGGAGATACATGCAGCAGATAATGTCCGTAAGTGCCGGCACAAGAACATCCGCCTCTTACCTGAATACCGTAGCGGTCGTTCAATAATTTAACCCCCAGATTATAGTGCAAACCGTCAATATAAAACGACATTACGCCTAATCTGTTTTCGAGATGGCCTGCCAGAATATGGAGATTTGAAATTTGCTTGAATCCTGTAAATAATATTGCAATAAGCTCTTTTTCCCGCTGAAGCATGGCTTCAATACCCATTTGTTCTTTTAAACGGATGGCAAGGGCGGCTTTCATGGTTTGCAGAAAAGCAGGTGTACCTCCGTCTTCTCTTATTTCAATATTATCAAAAAAACTATATTCACCCCATGGATTGGTCCATTTTACCGTTCCTCCACCTGAATTATCAGGAGCCTCATTTTGATATAA
This sequence comes from Bacteroidota bacterium, assembly GCA_024276745.1. GTDB lineage: Bacteria > Bacteroidota > Bacteroidia > Chitinophagales > S012-47 > JAJRWN01. The sequence goes on along the minus strand of JAJRWN010000067.1, from coordinate 12,687 downwards.
TTCAGAATCGAAAACCAATACTGCTGCCGATCCAGGTCCTCCCAGCATTTTGTGTGGTGAAAAATATATAGCATCTAATTTTTCTTCTTCCCGGTCGGGATGCATATCGATTTTGGTATAAGGAGCCGAATAGGCAAAATCTACAAAACAAAGTCCTCCGTTCAAGTGCATTCTTCGTGCAATTTCATAATAGGGTGGTTGCAATCCGGTTACATTCGAACCGGCCGATACGGCTGCTATTTTAATCTTCCGCTTGCGATAGTCATGCAATAATTGATCTAAATGATTTAAATCTACCAGTCCTTGCTCATCAGGTTCAATGCAAACTACTTCACCAATTGTTTCCATCCATGATGTTTGGTTTGAATGATGCTCCATGTGGGTTACAAATATCACCGGTTTCATTGCTTCAGGAAGATGTACATATTTACTGAGTCGCTGAGGTAGTTTTAATCCCAGTATCCGTTGAAATTTATTAACTACCCTCGTCATTCCCGAGCCGGTGGTTAAAATAATGTCATTAGGTCCGGCATGAACATGCTTCTTAATGATTTGTTGTGCTTCGTGATAAGCATGGGTCATAATAGACCCCGAAAAATTAGTTTCGGTATGGGTATTGGCTACATAAGGGCCTATTTCCTGAAGCATTTTATCTTCAATAGGTCGATATAAACGGCCACTTGCTGCCCAATCGGCATAGAGCATTTTTTGCTTCCCGTAAGGCGATTGAAAATAAACATCTAAACCAACGATACGATATCGAAATAAACTAAAATATTGCTCGGATTTTGTCATTTGATACAGGTCTTTCCGCTTATTTTGCTGCTTTTAAGTAATCAACAAAAATAAGCATTTCAGTTTGCTGCCTTATTTAAAAACCGGTACTTCACCGATATGTTTTCGTTTTCTCGATTTTTTATGAATCTCTTCATAAACCCGGTCAATATTGACAATTAGATCAGGATAGGGTAGGAAAAAAAGATATACTCCGGGATAGAGTTTGATTTTTGGAATATATTTCATCAGGTTGATGCCGGCTATTTCAAAACTATCCTGATATTCAGGCAAATTTAATTTCATTTCTTTTGGTAATTGTGGCTTCATCGATAAAAAATCTTCTTTAAAGCGATCTCGACCGGGCCAGGGATAGACCAATACTTCCGGCAATTGATAAGGCGTTTTATGAAGAATTATATCGGGCAATGTATCTGTTTGACGATAAACCACCATTCTGATATCCCAACTCATTTGAGTTGCATAAATAGTATCACCCGGAGCTGCTCCAATTTGAAAATAACCGTTTGAATCGCTTAAGGTAAATACTTCGCGGGCCAGGTTAAAAATATAGGTGTTCAGCATAGGATTGCCCGATTCATCCACAACTCGGCCTATAACGGTCGAAACAGATTGTCCCAAAACCGCTGCCGGGATAAGGAATAAAAACAGTATAAATGATAATAATCGCAATATAACAAAGTCTATTCAAGAATATTCAGTGCTTTAAAATTATCTTGGTTGATGATATCAATAGCTTTTTTATAGGCATCGTTAAACTCGTTTATGATTTGAAAATAAGCACTCGTATTCCACATATTCCGGGCAATAAGTGCCTTGGTTTGCAATGCTATCATGGGGGCCGATCGTTGAGCTCCTTTTGAATTTATATCCATGCCTTTTGAATATGCATATACCTCTAAGTCTTTAAAAACTTTTTCTTGATCAAACTGTTGAATAAAATCTTCTAGGCCAATATAATTTTTTTTCAGGTCTTTTCGATGGTCTTCAACATATTGCAAAGCAAACTGTGTAAGGATTCCTTTTTGAAGCAGTTTGGTATAATAGCTGGAATTATATTGGGTGTCGAGTGGAACATAGATGTCGGGCATGATGCCACCTCCACCGTAAACCACTCTTTTGTTGGGCGTATAATATTTCAATGAATCGGGAAATGAAATACTATCGGGATGAATTACTTCACCCGATTCAAAACGTTCGATAATTTCTTTATGGTAGGCTTCAATCCCTTTATCATAAGGTTTTTGAATACTCCGGCCGGTAGGCGTATAATATCTGGCAATGGTAAGCCGGATAGCCGATTGATCGGGCAAAGTAAAATCGCGCTGTACCAAACCTTTTCCAAAGGTACGTCTGCCAATGATTACGGCTCGGTCCCAATCTTGCATGGCTCCACTTACAATTTCACTGGCCGATGCCGAACCCTCATCGGTGAGAATTACCAGTTTTCCATGTTCAAATCCACCTTTTGAGGTTGATCTTGCTTCGCGTCTTGGACTTGATTTCCCTTCGGTATAAACAATCAGCTTATTATCGCTGAGAAATTCATCGGCCAAATCAATGGCTTCATTCAAATATCCGCCTCCGTTGGCACGCAAATCCAATATCAGACTTTGCATTCCTTCTGCTTTTAATTCTTTTAGCGCTTTCCTAAACTCGTTGACGGTTGTGGCGGCAAAGCGATTGAGCTTGATATAGCCGATTTCAGGGCTGGCCATATAGCTGGCATCCATACTGAAAATAGGGATTTTATCACGGGTGATGGTGAAATCAAGCAATCCTTTTACATCTTGTCTTTTTATCTTCACCTTTACTGTAGTCCCTTTATCTCCTCGCAAGCGTTTTATTACCCCTTCGTTGGTAATGCCTACACCGGCTACTTGTTCATCATCGGCATAAATAATTTTATCGCCTGCTTGAATACCTACTCTTTCGGACGGACCTCCCGAAATAGGTGATATTACTACTATCGTATCGTTGAGTATGTTGAATTGAATACCGATTCCTTCAAAATCACCCCGCAGTGGTTCGTTCACATCTTTGAGATCTTTGGCCGGTATATATACTGAATGAGGATCGAGATCTTTCAAAATACCCAATATGGCATCATCAACCAAACGGTCATCCGTTAATGGATCTACATATCGACTTGAAATAATATCAAGTGCCGCATTCATTTTGTATTGAGCCGCCTGACTGATACTAGTCTGTGACTGAATATTGGGTACCATCAAGCCCAATAGGGCTATAATAACAGGTAGTATATGTTTAAACATATTAAAATAAATGGTTTTGTGAAGATTTATACTCCGTTAAATTACGAAGCATTTTTGGTTCTGGTATATTTGTTTATTCAAAAAGCCCGAATTTAATTTATTTTAAGCTTCCGGATACCGGTGTCTTTCAACAGGAATAATTAATTTCACAAAAAAGAAATTTTACAGAATAAACCTAAAACCTTTCTTTATGAAATCTCTTCGTTTGTGGATGATTGCGATTGGAATACTTACTTTTTCCGCTTGCAAAGGCATTCATTTTCAGCATAAGAAAGCCAGCCCTATTGTTACATTAAGTATTTTGCAATTGAACGATGTGTATGAAATTGGCGCAGTAGAACAAGGACGATATGGAGGCCTGGCGCGGGTGGCCTCTTTACGTAAACAATTACTAAAATCCAATGCAAATGTTTATACCGTTTTGGCCGGTGATTTTCTTAGTCCTTCTTTGTTGGGTACCCTGAAATACGAAGGACATCGCATCAAAGGAAAACAAATGGTGGAATGCCTGAATGGACTTGGACTTAATCTTTGCACTTTTGGTAATCATGAATTTGATTTAAAAGAAAATGAATTGCAGCAACGTATTGATGAATCTGATTTTGACTGGATTTCGTCCAATGTATTGCATAAAACAATGGGTACTGCAGTACCTTTTGCCAAAATATCCGATGACACGGAATATCCTTTTCCGGAATACCTTATAAAAGAATTTACAAATAGTAGTGGCGCAACTTTACGGGTAGGATTTTTGGCCGTAACGATTCCATTTACAAAAAAAGACTGGATTATTTATCACGATCCGGTTGCCCGTGCTACAGATGTTTACAATTTTCTGAAAGATACTTGCGATTTGGTGATTCCCATTACCCATTTAAGTATTGACGATGATAAAAAACTGGCTGCAAAAACCGATGAAGTACCTTTAATTATTGGTGGGCACGAACATGTGAATATGTATGTAAAAGCCGGAAAAGTTAGCATTGCAAAAGCCGATGCCAATGCCAGAACCGTTTATGTGCATCATTTTGTCTATGATACACAAATGGATACCTTTAGTTTTAGCTCTGAATTAATTAGCATTGATTCTACTTTATCAGAAGATCCAACAGTAAAACAAATTGTCGATAAATGGGAAAATATTCAAGACCGGCTTTTTGCAGCTGAAGGTTTTGATAAAGATGAAGTACTCTTGCATATTGACGGTATGGCCGATGGCAGAGAGAGTTCAATACGCTATGGACAAACCAATTCGGGCATGATGATTACACGAGCCATGCTTTATGCTTGTCCTCAAGCCGATTGTGCTTTACTCAATAGCGGTTCCATTCGAATTGACGATCAATTGACCGGTGATATTACCCAATACGATATATTACGTACACTACCTTTTGGCGGCAATATTGTAGAAGTTGAAATGAAAGGAGCTTTGCTGTCGAAAATATTAGGTACCGGTGAAATCATGAATATGGGCATAGGCGGTTATTTGCAAAGAGCTCAGGCAAAACCCAATCAGTATGAAGACGGAAAATGGTTTGTTAATGACAAAGCACTCGATCAGTTGGCTGTGTACCGCGTGGCATTGCCCGGTTTTTTACTTCTCGGAATGGAAACAAATTTTGGCTTTCTTACACCTGATAATCCGGCTATTATCAAAATCTACAAAGCGGATGAAAACGAAAGCAATGATTTGAGAAATGATATTAGAAAAGCAGTGATTGCCTATTTAAAAAGTTTGTAATTTGCTATATATTTTATTGAATCTTTTAGGGCGTTTTTTGTTACATAATTGACTATGTATTCAGGTATTGATGTAAACACGATGGAGTATTTGACAGAAATCCTGTCGGTACTTGTTGCTTCCGGTATTAAGTTTATGCTGGGTATCGGCCTTGTAATTTTATACGATTTTAGTTTTTGGTTTGGTTTTGGGCTTACGGTTACCGGTGGTATTGGAGCCATGTTTATTTTCTTGTTTTTTGGCCCTGCCATCGACCGGATATGGAATAATATGCCCTGGAGAAGAAATAAAGTAAAGAAAAAATTTAAATGGAGCCGGAGGTTGATTGTGAGGATAAAACAACACGGTGGATTACTGATTATCGCTTTGCTTACACCAATTGTATTAACCATTCCCTTTGGTGTGCTGTCTTCTCTTTCGCTTGGGTACGGATGGAAAGAAATTATTCCATCCATGATTATGTCTATTCTCTTTTGGTCTGCCCTTTTGCTTGGTTTGTATCATTTAATTGGCTTTGACTTAAGTCGCTTTTTAGAAGACCTTATACTTCGTTAATCATTAGCGGAAGCATCATGCTTTTTTTCTCACCGTTTTGCAGATCATCGTAGTGCATGATTATTTTTGTTGGAAGCAGCACTTCAACCGATGCAATTGCCATGGTCATTAAAAATTCATAAGGCTTTAATCCGGCTGATTTTATTTTTCTTCTATATTTTTCTTCCTCATGAAACTGTCTTAATACTTCCGCATCAGGTTTCCGGTTTTTCGATAATAATTGCTCAAACCGTGTTGCTGTTTTGTTGCGAACTGCTTCAGGATACAGCATGGCAGATGACCAGATATGCGCTTTCCCGGCATCAGTATTTTGTCGATACCGCTTATTTCCGTCCCAAATGAATGTGATAATTTCCCCGGTATTGGCCGGATCGGCAACAACCAGGGTGAACGGTTCAATACCTGTTAAAGGATAACTTTGGTAAAATGCTTCCATGTCGGAGCAGAATAATGCATCGGTAAGCACTAATCCCCGGCTTTTACGGTAAGGCCCTTTGGGTATATGAGCTTGAAAAGCACCGTTGAGGAGGCAGGCTGTTCTGCCTCGATGGTTTACCCCAAACCACGACCCACCTTGTTCGCCATCTACCGGCATCAATACGTTCATTTTTCCGGCTGTTTTGATTAGGGGCAAGCTTGCCGCTTTTCTTTTGATGCTTTCATCCCGGTTCGAAGTCATCACATAGTGTTGATTTCCTAATGGATAATAGCTTAAAGTACACATCTTTTTATTCAGCTTTCCATCCTAACAGCTCATCTACGCTGTTATAAGATACCGAGTGATAATTAGGACGTGCTTTCCGGTAAATATCCATAGCCATTTTTTTACCTTTTTCCGTTTTGATTAATGCGGTATAAAGCGGTATTAAAAATTTTCTGCGACCTACATTGACCAAAAACGAATCGAGTACCGGATAAGCCGTTTCGTAATCATGCTTGATGGCCAATTCGAGCCATAGGGCTACAATTTCAGAATTGCCTGATTTTGAAAAATGAAATATTTCATCGAGTTGTTGCATTTCCTGTAGTGTCAATGTATCAGGCATTTTCCGTAAAAAATGTTGCCATTCATGCGAGGTCCAGTTCCCGGTAGGTAATTCACCAAGTGCTTTTCCGTTTTGCCAGTCGCTGATATTTTGTTCTACTTTTTCGAATACATCTGAATGAGGTATATCAATATCATCGGGAATTCCTGCTTCATAAATCCATTGTTTCATATTCAACACTTTGCGCAAGGAATCATTTCCTTTTATCAGATTATCTTCGGTATAGTCTAAAAAGGCTTCGGTAGTCATGCTTTGGAAAGCATTTGTATTGAAATAATTTTTTAAAAAAGCATCCCATTTTTCGCGACCGATGCTTTTTTCAATATGCCTAAGAAGTGCATAGCCTTTTTCGTAGGCAATATCGGTCATACCGTCATCAGGATCCCTGCCATCAAGCTGAAGTTTCAAATGGGTATCGGCAGCTTTTTCTTCTTGGGTCAGGCGTTTTGTTTCGGCTACCAAATCTTGATAGCCTAATTGTGCCAGCATTTCGGCATAAGTTTTTCCCTTGAGTGCTTCGGTTATCCTGCGTTCGAAATAAACCGTAAATCCTTCGTTGAGCCAGAAATCGTTCCAGTTGGCGTTGGTTACCAGATTGCCCGACCAGCTGTGTGCCAGTTCATGAGCTACCAGTGCAGTCAGCGAACGGTCACCGGCAATTACGGTCGGTGTGGCAAAGGTAAGACGTGGATTTTCCATCCCGCCAAAAGGAAAGGAAGGAGGTAATACAATCAGGTCGTATCGTTCCCAGCGATATGGTCCGTAGAGTTTCTCGGCTGTAGTCAGCATATCTTCCATTTCGGCAAATTCCCAGGCTGCTTTATCAATGATTTCCGGTTCGGCATATACGCCTGTGCGGAGACCCTCCGGGCGGAATACAATATTGCCTACTGCCAAAGCCATCAAATAGGCAGGTATCGGCTGTTTCATTACGAAATTATATTCACCGTCAGTATTGATTTTCTGTGGATTTGAAGCACTCATCAGGGCCAATAATCCTTTGGGTACCTGCACTTTGGCATTATACGAAAAACGAATTCCGGGACTATCTTGAATGGGAATCCAAGTGCGTGCCAGGATAGCTTCCGACTGGGTGAATAAAAACGGATGTTTTTTACCGGCCGTCTGTTGCGGATCCAACCATTGCAATCCGGCTGCTTCCGGATGTGTTTTATAGGTAATGCTTAACGATTTGGTCAATGGTTTTATCGAAATGCTTAACGATTTACCCATGAATTCATCAGCATCTCCCAGAGTCCATGTTGCCTTGGTACCGTCATCCAGTACCACATCAAGAATATCCATATCGCGTGTATCAAATATAATTTCCTTCCCTTTGGATTTATGGTCAATTTGATAGCTGGCAGTACCACTGATTTGATGCTGATTGAAATCAATTTGAATATTCAAATCGAGATGGGTAATAACGGCATCATTGGGCTTGGCATAAGTGTGGGTATCATTAATCTCCATTGTTTTTTCAGTTTTTTTATTATTCGGTGAATGGCAGGCATATAAGGTAAAAGCAATTAAAATAAGTGCCGAAAATCTAGATGTATGCATAAATCAGATATGTGTTTAATTGAAAGCTTCCTGCTTTGGATGCAGCCACAAATTTACAGTTTTAAAAGATATTGAAAGCTCTTGATTATTGCAGTATTTCGTTATAAACCATCAGGAAGTGGCAGAAACTGCCAATAAGCACAAAAACATGGAAAACAGCATGATTATATGGTATCTTTTTCAACTGATACATCAGAGCACCCAGGGTGTAAGCAAAACCACCGGCTGCCAATAAGAGCAAGCCATGATGCGTCATAGCCGAGAGCATTGGTTTCAAGGCAATGACTATGGTCCAACCCATGACTACGTAAGCAAGGGTTGATGCCAGTTTAAAGCGTCCGGTGAAAAATAATTTCAAAAGAATACCCGCAAAAGCCATGCTCCAGATAATGATTAATACGGCCCATCCCCATGCATTATGTAAACTGATTACCGCAACCGGAGTATAGGTGCCGGCTATTAAAACGTAAATAGCCGAATGATCAAAAACATTTAGTTTTTTTCGTTTGGATGCTATAGTAGCCGAATGATATAGCGTAGATGCCAGATAAAGTAAAAAAAGACTAGATGCAAAAATTCCGGATGCGATAAGGGCTGATGTATCTTGCATACCGGCTGCTTTCCGGAATAATAAAATTCCGGCCGGTAAGCTCAATAATAAACCTAATCCATGCGTGTAAATATTGAGTTGTTCCTCTAAGGCCGGATAAGTTTTTTTTATCTTTTGCATATTATCAATCCCGTTTACAAAAGTATGAAGATAAATATTGGTTTAATTTATTTTGAAAATACACTTTCGATATAAATTATGAATCTGTGACTATGTTGTCGAATCTTTTCCGCTAAAGTTTTTTTCTCATGATATTCCATGTACATAGCATCATTTACTTTATGGCTTGTAAAATTCAGGAAATACCGGTATGGATATGATTTTTATCATAAAAAATCAATACCGGTAGAAACTATGTTAGCACTTGTAATTTACTAAACCAAAACCACTGTTATGAAAAAACTGATTGTATTTTTAAGTGTATTATTCCTGATACTCGCCATGCCATCGTGCTCGCAGGGTGACGAAGGAAATGAATCGGACAATACGGAAGCCAATGCCGATTATACCGGCAATACCGGTATGTCTGCGATCAGCGATGATGAATCGCAACAAACTATTCTGCAAATAGCAGCAGGTAATTCTGATTTTTCTACCCTTGTTACTGCTGTTCATGCCGCTGAAATTGAAGATGTATTATCCAATCCGGGTCCCATCACTTTATTTGCTCCGAATAACGAAGCTTTTGATAAATTGCCCGAAGGAACGGTTGAAGATTTGCTAAAACCTGAGAATAAAGAAACCTTGCGCAATATTCTTTATTATCATGCTGCACCAAGTGTTTATAAAGACAATTTGTTGAGTGATGGTCGCCAAATTTATGAAGCTAATGGAGATAACGTTCTGATTAAAGTGGCTGATGACGGAACGATTACTGTTAATGGTGCCAATATCATTGCTACCGTACCGGCCAGCAATGGGGTTATTCATATCATCGATCAGGTTCTGCTGCCACCAGAAAAAGAGTAAATACAATTTAATACGCTAGTAGCCCATTATAGCTAATAATCCTACTGCATCAGGTTTATTCCGAAAGCAGTAGGATTTTTATTTATTTTTACTTCCAAAGCGGTTTTTGATATTCCGGCTTATTATACTCTATGCGTTTAATATTTTCTTTCGTTTTTTGTTTTTTGTCAGCATTATCCGGGCTAGCTCAAGTATTACCTGCTAATCGGGCAGTCAATTGGTCGCTGGCAGGCGTAAGAGATAGCTCAACGAGTGGATTTGAAATAATCGATATGGCTACGGCCGGTGCCATTGGTGACAGTCTTACGCCCAACGATTCTGTGATAAGTGCAGTACTGGATAGCCTTAATCCAAATGGAGCTGTTCTTCAATTTCCGGAAGGAAATTTTTTATTCAATCATGCTATCAGGCTTCCTTCCAATGTAATCATCAGAGGGGAAGGTGCCCGGCAAACCCATTTTATAATGGATTTGGGCGCTAGCGGCCATGCTATTATTATTCAGGGTAGTCCTGTTTATTCCGATACCCTTTCTTTGCGGTATTCAGCCCTTAAAGACAGCAATGAAATCGTTCTCAATGATAGCGGCCTTTTTCAGCCGGGCGACTGGATTCAATTCATAGAACAAGACAGTGATTTAGTTACTTCCTCATGGGCAAAAAATACCGTAGGCCAAATCATTAAAATTGATGCTGTTGAGCAAAATAAAATAATACTTGACTCACCATTGCGTATTGATTTTGAAAAATCCCGTTCAGCCTTTATCCGTAAAATAGAACCGGTAAAACAGGTAGGTCTCGAATGTATCAGCATTCGCAGATTGGACGATACTGCTCCGCAAGCTTCGAGTAATATCTTTTTTGCTTATGCGGTTAATTGTTGGGTGAGTGGCATCGAATCTGAAAATTGCACCTATAGTCATTTGCAAGCAAGATATTCTTCTAATATAGCCATTATAAAATCATATTTTCATCATGCTTTCAGCTATGGTGACGGGGGCAGGGGATATGGTGTTATGTTGCATGATGCAACAGGCGAATGTCTCGTAGAGAATAATATTTTTTATCATTTGCGTCATGCCATGATTGTGCAGGCCGGTGCCAATGGAAATGTGTTTGCTTATAATTGTTCTATCGATCCTTATTGGGATATTTTGCCCAATGATGCTGCCGGTGATATTGTGTTGCATGGCAATTATCCGTTTGCCAACTTATTTGAACAAAACATTTGTCGCAATATAGTTGTTGACAATTCACATGGAGCCAATGGCCCGTTCAATACCTTCTTTCGAAACAGAGCCGAAGGATTCGGTATCTTTTTCAGTGCCAATGATTCTCCTTTTCAAAATTTGATCGGCAATGAAATTACCAATACCGCATTACCTTATTCGATGGTAAATTATACCATTAAAGGAAGCGGACATTTTATTTATGGCAATAATAATAAAGGTAAAATTGACCCGCAAGGAAGCAATCTATTACCTGATTCAAGTTATTATTATAGCACCCGCTCCGCTTTTATTCCATTATCCGAATGGGCAGGCATTGGTACACCCCATGCTCCGGGTTCGGCTTCTATCCCTGCACTCGACCGTTATACGGCAAATAATATTTTTAGTAATGCCTGTGCTAATCCGGCAACAACAATAAACAGCATCAGCATTGCTTCCGATGATTTGCTGATTTATCCCAATCCGGTGCATAGCCGATTAGTAATTGACAGCCGGCTTCCGGTAGAAAGTGTTCAGCTTTTGAATGAACAGGGACAGCTGATACAAACATTTTTTCCGGCAAGTTTCCCTTTTGAAATCAATACCGCTCATTGGCAACCCGGTTTTTATTTTGTACTTATTCGATGTGCTGATTATCGGCTTTTGCTGAGGTCTGTAGTGAAAATCGGATGATATCAATAATTCATCCATAGCGTTTATTTTTGTGATTAATATGGAAAGAGCGCTTATCTATATCATCAATGGCCCGAACCTGAATTTGGTTGGGCAACGAGAACCGGAAGTTTATGGCCGGCAATTGCTGACTACTTTTATAGAAAATCTCCGGCAAAAGGCAGATGCTGATATTCAATTATTTCAGAGCAACATAGAAGGGGAGCTTATCGATACATTGCAGGAAGCAGGTATGAAAGCCGATGCGGTGATATTGAATGCCGGTGGCTATACGCATAGCAGTGTGGCTATTGCCGATGCGGTGGCCGCTATAAAAATACCTGTGGTGGAAGTGCATATTTCCAATATCTTTGCCCGTGAAGAAGAACGCCATGTTTCCCTTTTATCAAAATATTGTACCGGAATGATTACGGGACTTGGATTGGATGTCTATCGCCTCGCCCTCGATTATTTGCTTCAAGGCAGAAAGCGTTTAGCCTGAAGTTTATCAAGCTTTGGCAGTATCACCATGCAACGACTCCAAACCCCTGATGATTTTGGAGCTTTGTCAAATATTTGGTAATTATTCAATCATCACTTTGCCGAACCGGCTTTGCTTTCCGTTTTGCAACTCAATCATATACAAGCCGGCAGCCTGACCCGCAAGCTTAAGGTTAAGTGTGGAGGCATTCAGCTTGGTATAGATTTCCTGCAGCAGCATCCGGCCCATGATGTCATACACCCGCAGGGTGGTTTTGCCTTTAAAAGTTGCCGGCAGGCTGATGTTTATCAGCCCGGTGCTGGGGTTGGGATAAATATTGATTCTCGCTTTTGGCGCGGGGATACTTTGCACTGCGTCATATATCTGACAGCCGGGCGTATCGCAGCCGAAGCTGTCGAGTTTCACGAGCCAGGCATCCTGGCTTTGGTTCCAGGTAGTGCCGCAGACAATAAAACCCCCGTCCGGGGTGGGCTTGAAATCATAGAAATAATGATGCTTGGAGGGATTGCGCGTATAAGTGCGGCTCCAGATGACCTTGCCAAAACGGTCGGTTTTTACAATCCACCCCTGGTCTTTTGAATAACGGGTTGTGCCTAAAGCAACATAAGAAGAATCCGGTAATTGCATTAATCCGGTCCAAAATCCATTGTTAGCATTATTTATGTATTGGTATTTCTTATCCCATTCAACATTTCCAAGCGCATCTATTTTAATTAACCAACCATAGATTTTTTGTGGGTTAGGGAAATT
>JAJRWN010000066.1 GCA_024276745.1 Bacteroidota bacterium | reverse complement strand
CGGCATAGCCAACGGTGATTATCAAACGGACGAGGATGCATCGCTCGATATGTACGGAGCCGGCCCGAAGAATCCGAGTTACCGGAAACTGAAATCGCGGTTCAATCAAAAGCTGATTAATAATCTGTTTTATCTCGATTCGAACGATAGTTCTTTTTCCGAATATCATAAAGCCTATTATGCCGCACATAAAAACTATGCCCTATGCAGAATCTTTTTAAGTAATGGAGCCCGGAATAATTTTGAAAAATTGGCAAAATCAACGCTATCACTATGTTTTAAATACGAATTTACACGGCTATCCGTACTATTGTTAAATGATTTGATCTCACATTATATTATGAATCGGAATGCAAAAAAATATAATGAATCTTTCAAATTACTTCAGCGAGAGCAAGAAATCCTTCAACAATCCATAAGAACCGAGCAAATCTATTATAGCATAGCATATTATTTTTTAAATGAAACACCTAAAATTGAGATTCTTACAGATGAATTAAAACGATCTATATATGAATCGATGCATATTGCAAAGCACTCATCCAATTTCAATATTAAATACTTTAATTTTCTAACTGAATACTATTATAATCTTATTAAAAGAGATCATAAAGCTATTATTAATGTATGTGAAATGGCCGAAGATTATTTTGAACACCACCCTGTAATTAAGCCAAATGTACGTTTATCAATTTTCTTACTGATCAAAATGGAAGCTTATTTATCGCTACGGGATTATGATAACAGTAAAGATAGCTATGCTAAAGCACTCAACTATTTCAGAAAGGGCACAAACAACTGGATGATTATCAATGAGTATTATTTCCGTTTATTAATGCATACCGAAAACTATTATAAAGCCTTGGAGATTTTTTTACAGGTTACGAATCATAAACGTTTTATGTATCAGCCGGCAATAACTCAGGAAAAATGGAAAATATATGAAGCATATTTACACTATATTCTTCAGGCCGAAGGGCATAATATGGACGATACGGAAGACATGGGATTACGAAATTTCCGATTGATGCGCTTTATCAATGAAGTACCCACTTTCTCGAAAGATAAAGCCGGAGCCAATACAGCCATCATAATATTACAAATCATGTGGTTGTTGATGAATAAGAAATTTGGTGCCATTATAGACCGGAGCGAACCTTTGCGTATTTACCGGCACCGGTGGCTGACCAAAACAGAGTATAAACGGGAGAATAATTTCACAAAAATGTTGATTATGCTCGAAGGCAAGAGTTTTAAATATCCTCGTGTAAAGCGTGCAGGAGAAAAATTGTATGAAGAGATAAGCAAAAGGGAGAAAAATATTTACTCGGAATGGGAAATTCTTCCCTATGAATTACTATGGACACAAGTATTAAAATACATCCGGGAATAATTATTTTCCAAGTTCTTTTTTAAAGCCTTCGAAAAAGCGGGCAAAATATTTGCCCAGAATATCAAATTCAATATTCACCGTAGAGCCTGTTTTCAAATCAATAAAATTAGTATGCTTAAAAGTATATGGAATAATAGCCACTTTAAAAGTATTGGAAGCCGGATGAATGATAGTAAGGCTAACCCCATTTACACTTATTGAGCCTTTATCGACCAATACAACATTTTGAATCGGTTTATATTCGAAAGTAAAATAACGGCTGCCATCGGCATCTTCAATATTGGAACATGTGGCCACGGTATCGACATGGCCCTGAACAAAATGACCATCAATGCGATCATCAACTTTAAGGCTGCGTTCCAGATTAATATGATCTCCAATTTTCCACCGGTTTAAATTACTGCGTTCAATTGTTTCGCGAACGGCTGTTACAGTATGAATATCCCACTCTACATCTTCAACGGTAAGACAAACCCCATCATGAGCAACACTTTGATCAATTTTCAAATCTTTTGATATAGATGATTCTATTTGAATAATCAGGTTACTCCCCTGCATTTGCAGCGCTTTGACGATACCCATCGTTTCAATAATTCCACAGAACATATTAATTACCTCTTATTAAATGAATATATCCTTTTAGTGCCTGACTGAGCGGATGAATACCATTGAGTCTGATTTCATAAACATCGCAAACATAATAATAAACACCATCATTCAAATCTTTACCGGTATTGAAACGTTTTCCATTCCAATTGATAGCCGGGTCGGTACTTTCAAAAACCAAAGCACCCCAACGGTCGAATATTTTAATATCGATATGATCGACAAAATAATAAGGCAGGAAAGGATGAAAATTATCATTACTACCGTCAGCATTTGGAGTAAACACATTGGGCAGTACATAATTTGGGCAGTTGTCCAGACATACTTCATTGCTGTAAATACTTTCGTTACCAAAAGAGTCGATAGCAGTAAGCACATAGCAACCGGCCAGGGATAATAAATTGCCATGCACATAAACGGTATCGTTTGCCGATTGAATGGTATCGAGCAACTGATAAGTAGCATCATCGGTTGCTTTAAAATAAATCCGGTATCCGCTTACGTCATCGGCACAAGTATTATTGGGATTGTTCCAGGTAAGTATGTTTTTCAAATCGGCCGGATCTAAGGATAAACTACCTCCCTCACAGCCATTAGACACCGTCAGGACGGGAGCACATGATGGAGTAGTATCAATAGGTATTTCACATTTCACCTCAGAATAATTAATCAATGGTTCGGGAAGCGATGGATTGGAATAGGTACCATAGGCTTTAATTTTATAGCAATAATTTTGTCCTACTATAACCTGATAATCGTTAAATACGGTATTTGATAAAGTGGTAAGTGAATCAAACTGACCGGGGACACTTTTATTTTCTTTATAAATATCGAAGCGGTAATTGGTCCAAGGAACCTGATATTCCCATGAAAGTTTCAGATGACTTCCTCCTGAAACGATATTCAGATAAACTGATGAGGCATTTTCAGCATCTCCAACATTATAAAAATTGCCTGACAGATCCGTTGCGAAGAATTTAAGTATATAATTATAGGCATTATCAAGGGTATTCAAACCCGAATCGAGAAAAGTATCTTGAGTCAATTGTGAAAAACCGGCTGATATGTCAGTCATTACAAGCGTAGGGGCACCAAGGGCAACAAAACCATTATAACGATACAATTCATATTTATATGGTCCGGGATTAACGATGGTATCCAAAGCGAGCGGATCGGCTTTCACCCATTTCACCATAATCAAACCTGTTGAAGGATCGGTAATGCGCACATCAACATGGGTAATGACGGGTACATCACGGGGAATTTCAACACAAGCAGCCAGCGATGGCAAACTTGATACGGGATTATACGGATAACCGGCAAGAGTAGTATCGGCAAATTCGGCCAGCACGCGGTAGGAATAAACATTACCGCTTTTAATGTTCAAATCGCTAAAGTTATACGTTTTAATCGGTTTTTTTCCTGATAATTTAGTATATCCCAAACCGGCTATACCATTCTGGCAAGTATCGCTTAACAAAGAATCGCATCCTTTTTTACGCCAGACGGAAAAGCCTAAAAATTTATAGGAAGCGGCACAGGCATAAGGATTATCCCAGGAAATATCCACTTGATTGCCATTGGGAAAAGCCTGCACATTTTGAGGAGCCGGAGCGACTACTTTTATATTCCACGTTTTGATATCTACAAAGGGTTGAGGTTTATTATCGGGTCCTATATAATTATCCTCAGCTTTAAATACAACGGTATATTGCTGAGGACGGATATGATCACAATTGGTTTGCCAGTTAAAAACACCTGTTACCGGATTGGCCGGAGAATTTGAAGTAAATGTAGCGGGACTGTTGGAAAGGAAAAAGGGACCACCCTGAGCACTCAATGTAACCTTTTGAGGTATCGGAAACAGGTCGGGGTCAGAAGCATGAATAATTTTATTCAGATTGTTGCCTGCAACAATGCAGGTATCGTGTACCGCTGATAATACCGGAGGATTATTTTGATTATCGAGTACAATAATTTGCATATCGCGAACCATGGAACCCATAAATTTTCCTTGCCGGAACTCTCTGACCAAAATAGCTACATTATAAATACCGACAGATTGGGCTACATTCCACACCAATTCGCCATCATTAAAATCGATATTAAAAGAATCGGGATTACCGATAGAAAAAGCAGTAAAATCAGGATAATGATATCCGGGTACAGCGGTACTGGGATCTTGCATGGGTTTGATAAAAGTAAAAGTAAGGCTATCTCCATCCTGATCGTAAGCGGCAGGATTATGAATAAATATTTGCCCCGTGGAAGCAAAATCTATAGGGGATGTTAATAATACGGGTGAACTGTTATAGCCAAAAAACTGAGGGTCATTAATCATAAGGGTATCCTCGATATAAAAAGCCACATTTACCGAGCTGGTGATATTGATAATACCATCAATCCGGTTAGGATCGCGCATGGTAAGCCGGTAGCAACCGGGACCCGGAAAAGTAAAGGAAGGATATTTATATTCATTGCGCTGAATACCACCTCCTACCGGTGCAATTAAAGTTCTTCCTATCGATATACTGGCAATGGTATTCCCTGTTCCGCAAGCAATTATTTGAAGAACCAGCGTATCTCTATCGGCTTGTGAAGCAGATTCAGTATAGGTAACTATGGTAAATTCATAGGTAGCGGTATTTCCGGGCAAATGACGATACAAAATTTCACCGGCCCGGTTATGGGTAGCCATCAAGGCACTGATTGAACAATATGAAAAAAGGAGTATAAGGCTAAGTCTCTTCATAAAGCATATTTCATTATCAATTGCAATTTACGAATTTAATGTTTGTGTGTCGCTTGCTTAAACGTCAATTAAGGTGAAAAATATATAGAAAGATATCCTTGAATCAAAGAATAACAATAATATACTCTTTCCCGTCAGGTAAGCGTACTACCTCTGCTTGCCCTTAATTGAACATACTGTAAAGCAACAAAATTCAACAAGCACTTCTTTTTCTGCCTATTGAGTCCAAGTTTCTGCTTATATTGTAGTCCGAATCGGGGAATGGATTCGAATAGCAGGAAACAGCATCTGCATAAACAATAGCATTAAAATTTTTATAGGGATCATGGCAGAGAAATATTTTAATGAAGGATGGTTTGGCAAACATCCTGCCTTTTATGAATTTGCATCATTTTTTATTTCACCGGTTCGCAGGCGGGGGGTAAAAATGATGGGTAATAAACCGATAAACATTTTGGATTTGGCAACAGGAACAGGTGCTCACGCCTATGAATTAGCCAAAGTAGGGCATCAGGTAACCGGAGTTGATTTGGATGAAAGAATGTTGAAAAAGGCTAAATTAAAAATCACCAAAGAAAATGGTTTACAATTTATGCAAGGTGACGGCACAAAATTAGCTTACCGCGATGCAACATTTGATGCAGCCACCATATCATTTGCCATGCACGATGTACCGGCAGAAATTGGTATTAGCATCCTTTTGGAGGCCAAAAGGGTTATCAAAAAAGACGGTTTCATTGTAGTGGTTGACTATAACCATTTGAAAGGAAGCATCGGTGCCAAAATTCTTTATCCAATTGCTTTGCTGTATGAAACCCCTAACTACAAACCATTTGTAAGAAAAACCTTGGATTATTATCTGCAAAAAGCCGGTTTACAAACAATTGAGAAAAAAACATTTCTCGGAGCCGTACAATTCACCAAGCTCAAGAGTAGAGTATAATGATATACTTCAGCTCATTACTTTTTCACTACACATGGTCGCTTTCAGATAATCGCGATTCATCATAGCGATATGTTTTACCGAGATACCTTTGGGGCATTCGGCTTCGCAAGCGGACGTATTAGAACAAGAGCCAAAGCCTTCGGCATCCATGGCCTGTACCATATTAAGTGTCCTTTGGTAGCGTTCTACCTGACCTTGAGGGAGTAATGCAAACTGAGCAAGTTTAGCGCTTACAAATAAAGAAGCGGATGAATTTTTGCATGCGGCTACACAAGCCCCACAACCGATACATTCGGCTGCTTCAAAAGCAGCATCGGCTGCTTCTTTGCTAATCATGATATTGTTGGCATCGGGTGCCGAACCGGCATTCATCGAGATATAAGCACCGGCTTGCTGAATTCTGTCAAAGGCAGAGCGGTCAACCATCAAATCTTTAATAACAGGAAAGGGTTTAGCTCGCCATGGTTCGATAATTATGGTTGATCCGTTTTTAAAATGACGCATATATAACTGACAGGTTGTGGTAAGTTCGTTTGGCCCATGAGCTCTTCCGTTGATGTACATACTGCACATGCCGCAAACCCCTTCACGGCAATCATGATCGTAAGCAACCGGTTCTTCTCCACGTGTCACCAATTGTTGATTGAGTACATCCATCATTTCGAGAAAGGAAGTTTCTCCATCAATATTTTCAACCTTGTATGAAACGAAACTGCCTGAATCTGCTGCATTTTTTTGCCGCCATATTTTTAAAGTGTAGTTCATATCCTGATTGCTTTTCCGTTTATTTATAATTTCTTGTTTTTAATTCAATATTTTCAAATTCCAAGGGTTCTTTATTGAGGATGGGTTCTTTATCTTCACCGGCATATTCCCATGCTGCCACGTAACGAAAATGTTCATCATCCCGTTTGGCTTCTCCGTCTTCTGTTTGCGATTCTTCTCTAAAATGAGCACCGCAAGATTCTTTACGGTTCAGTGCATCTTTAGCCATCAAGGCAGCCAATTCCAGAAAATCGGCTACTCTCTGCGCTTTTTCAAGTTCAATATTCATACCCTTGCTGCTACCGGGAATTTTTACATCAGTCCAAAACTCTTTTTTAAGTTCATCAATGAGTTGCAAGGCTTTGGTTAATTTTTCTTCATTTCTCGAGAGGCCGATATAATTCCATACAATACGCCCAAGTTTTTTATGTAATTCATCAACAGATTGAGAACCCTTTATTGCCATCAATTTTTCTATCCGTTCTTTTACTTCTTTTTCTGCTTGATCAAAAGCCGGATTATCTATCGGTATAGCCGGATGTCTGAATTCTTCAGACAAATAGTTACTGATTGTAGCCGGTAATACAAAATAACCATCGGCAAGGCATTGCATCAGTGAAGATGCTCCCAACCGGTTGGCACCATGATCAGAAAAATTAGCTTCTCCCAAAGCATAAAGACCGGGAATGGTTGTGCCTAATTCATAATCAACCCAAAGGCCACCCATGGTATAGTGTGATGCCGGATAAATACGCATGGGATAATTATAAGGATTGTCTCCCGTAATACGTTCATACATTTCAAACAGGTTTCCGTAGCGGTCGCGGATTAAATCTTCACCCAAACGAATGATTGCATCTTTAAAATCAAGATAAA
This sequence comes from Bacteroidota bacterium, assembly GCA_024276745.1. Classification (GTDB taxonomy): domain Bacteria; phylum Bacteroidota; class Bacteroidia; order Chitinophagales; family S012-47; genus JAJRWN01. The sequence continues at coordinate 2,736 of JAJRWN010000066.1, read as the reverse complement.
CGGCAAAACCGGTAGGTCCTACTCCATAGCCGGCATCGCAACGTTCTTTAGCGGCTCTGGAGGCTACATCGCGAGGTACAAGATTGCCAAAAGCGGGATATCTTCGTTCGAGGTAATAATCGCGATCTTCTTCCGGTATTTGTCTTGGATCTTTTTTTACGTCTTCTTTATTTTTCGGCACCCATATCCGTCCGTCATTTCGCAATGATTCGGACATTAAAGTTAATTTTGACTGATATTCTCCAGAAACAGGAATACAGGTCGGATGTATTTGAGTATAGCAGGGATTGGCAAAAAAAGCACCTTTTTTGTAAGCACGCCAGGCGGCAGTGGCATTAGAAGCCATCGCATTGGTAGAAAGATAAAATACATTTCCATAACCACCGGTGGCCAATACAATAGCATGAGCACTGTGTCTGCTGATTTCCCCACTGACCAAATCACGAATAATAACTCCCCGTGCTTTACCGTCAATGACTACAATATCAAGCATTTCATGACGGGTATATGATTTTACATTTCCTTTTCTTATCTGGCGGTTCAGTTCGCTATAGCAACCCAATAAAAGTTGTTGTCCGGTAGCACCTGAGGCATAAAAAGTACGGCTAACCTGAGCACCTCCGAAAGAACGGTTTGCCAATGTTCCGCCATATTCACGGGCAAAAGGAACACCTTGTGCCACACATTGATCAATAATAGCACCGCTTATTTGAGCCAATCTGTAAGTGTTGGCTTCGCGGCCACGATAATCACCACCTTTTACCGTATCGTAGAAAAGGCGGTAATTCGAATCACTATCATTTTGATAATTTTTTGAAGCATTAATACCTCCCTGAGCGGCAATGCTATGTGCTCTTCTCGGACTGTCTTGAAAGCAAAATACTTTTACATTATACCCTGCTTCACCCAGTGTGGCGGCTGCCGATGCACCGGCAAGACCGGTTCCAATAATAATAATATCTACTTTTCTGCGATTGGCCGGATTGACCAAATGCGTATAAGAACGGTAATTTGTCCATTTTTCGGCCAACGGGCCTTCGGGAATTTTTGCATCCAGTTTCATAATACTATATGATCATGTTTATCAAAAAGTAAGCAGGTATTGAGATAAATCCAATGGTAAACAATACGGTAAGTATAATACCAATACTTTTTACTACCGGTAAATATTTTTTATGACTTAATCCCAGGGTTTTAAATCCGCTTAAAATACCGTGTATCAGGTGAAAGCCCAAGGCAAGAAAGCAGAAAATATAGAAAAGAGAATACCAGGCCATGCTAAAAGAATCTACCACTTTTGTATAAATATCTTTGTTTCCGTTAGCATCAATTCCTAAATCACCAAAGCGTGCCGATACAAAGAAATTAGCAATGTGCAAGACTAGAAATACAAATAAAATGCTGCCAAGAATACCCATATTTCGTGATGCCCAGCTGCTGGTTTCTCCGGCTTTACTTACTGCATATCCGGTCTTTCTTGCCCCTCTATTTCTTTGGGTAAGTATCAAGGCTTGAACAGGATGTATAATCAAGGATAGAAACAATATGATTTCAACAATTCTGATAATTGGATTATTGGCCATGGTATCGGAATAGGCATTAAAGGTTAAACCATGATCGCCCAATAGCAGGAGAAGATTACCGGCCAGATGTTCAATCAGAAAGAAGACCAAAAACAAACCGGTGATACTCATTAAAAATTTCCGGCCGATTGTTGATGTAAAATAATCTTTTGTCCAACTCATTTTTCAGCATTTTTTATAATCACATCACAAATTTAATCGAAATCAGTACTTATTATAATGATACAAATCAATTCTCCTGTATTATTTGAAGATAAAATGTAAAAAGATCAGGATAATGTTCTATTATTTTATACTCCGGATTATTTGTAGCAGGTCCAATCCATATTTTTTGCATCCCTGCATTTTGGGCAAAAAGCATATCTGAAATCGAATCTCCCAGCATAAGGGATTCAGTAAATTGAATATCCGGAAAATCTTTTTGAGCTTGTAAGGCCATACCGATACCGGGTTTGCGGCATGGATGATGATCAGCAGCCAAAGCCGGACAATGATAAACCGCATCAATCTTTCCTCCGGCTTTTTCAATATGTTCCAGCATAAAGCTATTTACGATATTAAAGTCAAGCTCTGTCATCAATCCTTTGCCGATACCTTGCTGATTGCTTACTACAATAATTCTTTTAAATATTTTTCTAAATCCTGCCAGGGCTTCCAGGGCATTTGGAATAAATTCAAATTCTTCCGGAGATTTAACATAATCGTCTTCCAGTTTCCGGTTAATCACGCCATCGCGGTCAAGGAATAATGTAAAATTTTTCCAAGATTTCATAGAAAAAATTTAGGAAGATCGTTTTGTGCTTTACGGTAATCATCGGGCAGACCGATATCGATAAAATATGCATGCTCGCGGTAAGCATAAAATCCGGCATGAGCTGCAAATATTTCAAAGACATCTTTTTCGAGTGAAAAGTTACCGGATAAATTCAGATGCTTAAAAAATGCATGGTGAAACACATAAACACCGGTATTAATCAGGCCTGAACCATTAGTTTTTTTTTCATAAAAACCGGTGAATCTATCATCCTCAGCAAGCTGTACGGTTCCGTATCGTGAAGTATTTTTTTTCGGAAGCAATCCAATCGTAATATCGGCTTGTTTTCTGCAATGTTGAAGATACATTTTTTCTAAATCAGCCATAAAGATTGAATCG
>JAJRWN010000065.1 GCA_024276745.1 Bacteroidota bacterium | reverse complement strand
GATTTTAATTTAAACTGTCCGATTCCTATTTCGGAATACGAACGCGTATTGCTTGCTCACGGAGGGGGAGGTTCTTTATCAAACCGTTTGATTGGCGATATGTTTATCAAGCATTTTGATAATGATTTGTTGAATCAGGCACACGATGGAGCTGTTTTTCAAATGGGGCATCAAAAACTGGCCTTTACGACTGACTCCTATGTAGTGCAACCCATATTTTTCCCCGGTGGCAATATAGGCGATTTGGCCATAAACGGAACCGTCAACGATTTGGTCTGTTGTGGAGCAAAACCACTCTATATCTCCGCAGCATTTATCATTGAGGAAGGTTTTCCAATGCAAGATTTATGGCGTGTGGTTCAATCTATGAAAACAGCAGCCGATAAAGCAGGGGTGCAAATAGTAACCGGTGATACCAAAGTCGTGGATAAAGGAAAAGGAGATAAAATTTTTATTAATACAGCCGGTATTGGTCAAGTATATGAAGGACTTGACATCAATCCACGTTATTGCAAACCGGGTGATGTCATCTTGATCAATGGTTATGTAGCCGACCATGGTGTATGTATCATGTCATCAAGAGCAGGTCTTACGTTTGAAACCCATATTCAAAGCGATTCATTTGCTTTAAATCATTTGCTGGACGACATCCTTTCGGTAAGCCGGAATTTGCACGTATTACGCGATCCTACAAGAGGAGGTATTGCCAGTGCCACCAACGAAATTGCTGCAACAGCCAATATTGGCATTAAGCTTTTTGAAGATAAAATTCCTATCCGGGAAGAAGTGAAAGGAGCTTGTGAAATACTAGGACTCGATCCCATGTATATAGCCAATGAAGGAAAAATACTGGTTTTTGTTCCTCCTGAAGAAGCGGATGCCGTATTGAAAATGATGCAGCAAAATCCAGCCGGTAAAAATGCCGCTGTTATTGGCGAAGTATGTACAGATTATAAAGGTATGGTTACCATGGAAACAGGAATCGGAAGTACCCGGATTCTCGATATGATTTCGGGCGAACAATTACCCAGAATCTGTTAAAGCAAAAATAATGTCCGTAAGTATCATCACCCAGAATGAAAAAATGCGAGCTATTCTCGAGAAATTGAGAAAAGTGCTCGAGTCTGATTCTTCTGTGTTGTTGGTGGGTGAAACCGGAGTAGGGAAAGAAATATTTGCAGAATATATTCATCGAAGCAGCCCGCGGAGCAGCAATCCACTGATAAAAATCAGCTTAGCCGCATTACCGGCTGATTTAATGGCCAGCGAATTGTTCGGCCACGAAAGAGGAGCTTTTACCAATGCCGTAAACACCAAAAAAGGTCTTTTTGAATTAGCCGATACCGGCAGTATTTTTCTTGATGATATTGATGATGTACCCCTGAATATTCAAACAAAATTGCTACGGGTACTCGAATCAAGAGAACTGATGCGTATCGGTGGAACAAAATCTATTCCCATTGACATACGGCTTATATCAGCTTCTAAAGTATCTTTAAAAGAAATGGTAAAACGACAACTTTTTCGTGCCGATCTCTTATACCGGGTCAATGTGGTGACCATCGAAATACCACCCTTAAGGGAAAGACGGGACGATATTCCATTGTTGGTCAATCATTTTATAAAACGATTTGCCTCCGGACGCAGCATAAGTGTATCCAATCAGGCACTGCAGGCTTTAATTGCCTATCATTGGCCCGGTAATGTACGCGAATTAAGAAATGTCATTCAGCGGGCCAGCCTATTTACCGATGGCGAAATAAATATAAAAGATTTGCCTGATGAATTTAGAAATGATAATAGCTTAAGCAGAATTGTTCAGGCATGTTCGGTTTGTTTCGGGAAAGGAGAAATGACTCTTTCAGAAGTGGTTGATTGTGTAGAGAAAAATCTGATTATGCAAGCCATGTCTGAATCAAGTGCCAATCAAAGCGATGCTGCCCGTAAACTTAAAATGAATCTTTCCACCTTTAGGGATAAACTTAAAAAGTATAAACTTAACGGTCATCTGCAAAGCCAGGATTCATCCAATCATGGCCAGGTTTAGTGATTACGGATTTCCGCAAGCGATTAACGGAAATCCACAGATGTTTTATTCCTTTCACTACAGGCCATCATTTTACTGTCTTTATATAATTATCATAATCAAGGACTTGTTTCTTTTGTATTGCTAATACAGCAATATGGCACGGCCGTTGCCTAAAGGATTGCTGTTCTCTTAATGGTGGCATATTGGAAAACAAAACGCATCAGATTGAACTTAGCGGACGAGTTGTTGAAATATTGGAACATGATGGCAAAAAAAGCATTCGCGTTTATTGCGATTCCAAAACCATTATGTTAACCGCCAACAACACGCAAGGACATTATTTGGGAGAAAGAGTTTTGGTGAAAGGGACATTATTGATAGAAGATATTCAGAAGCATTCGACATTAAATTAAGATTAAAATATAAACTGACTGATTATGGCAATTAAACAAAAAACCTTGTATGAGGAGATTCGGGAAGCCGGTCATTCACGTAGAGATTTTCTACGTTTTTGTAGTATGATGGCTGCTTATCTGGGGCTGGAATCAAGCGGAGTAGCCCAAGTGGTCGAAGCGTTGGAAAATAATCCGCGCTTACCGGTTGTATGGTTTCATTTTCAGGAATGTACTTGCTGCAGCGAATCGTTTATCCGTTCTTCACATCCCATTGTAGCAGATATTATTTTGGATAAAATATCACTTGATTATACCGAAACCTTAATGGCAGCTGCCGGCAATCAGGCAGAGGAAGCATTGCATGCCACTATGGAAAAATATCATGGTGAATATGTGATGTTGGTAGAAGGTTCGATACCCACCGAAAATGAAGCTTATTGCTGCATTGGAGGCCGGAGTGCATTAGAAATTGTGAAAGAAGCTGCCGAAGGTGCCAAAGCCATTATTGCCTGGGGTAATTGTGCTTCGGCAGGATGTGTACAAGCAGCAAAACCTAATCCGACCGGAGCCAAACCCGTGCATAAAGTTTTGAAAGGAAAAACAGTCATTAATGTGCAGGGATGTCCTCCGATAGGTGAAGTTATGGCCGGAGTAATTGTACATATTCTTGCCTTTGGCCGGATGCCTCAACTCGACCGCATGGGCCGTCCCAAAGCTTTTTATTCCCGCAGGGTACACGATACTTGTTACCGCAGACCTAATTATGATGCCGGTTTGTTTGTTGAATCATTCGATGATGAAAATGCAAAAAAAGGATATTGTCTATATAAAGTCGGTTGTAAAGGACCGGTTACTTATAACGCATGCGGTGTAATACGCTGGAACAACGGTACCAGCTATCCGATTCAATCCGGTCATCCCTGTATAGGTTGCAGTGAAGAAGGCTTTTGGGATAATGGTCCTTTCTATCAACATTTACCCAGCTTCCCCGGTTTTGGTATTGAATCAAATGCCGATAAAATCGGACTTGGCCTGGGCATCGCAACCGGTGCAGGCATTGCAGCTCATTTCCTGGCTACCAATGTTGCCAAACGGAAGCGGATAAAAAATGAAGATATTGTTATTAACGAAAAATAAGTTGGAGGAATTAAAATGGCAAATAGAATTGTAGTTGACCCCGTTACCCGGATTGAAGGCCACTTGCGGGTAGAATTAGATATTCAAAATGGCAAAGTCGTTGATGCATACAGCTCAGGCACCATGGTCAGGGGTATTGAAATTATTTTAAAAGGACGAGACCCGCGCGATGCATGGGCATTTACTGAAAGAGTATGTGGTGTTTGTACTACAGTGCATGCATTGGCATCGGTGCGTTGTGTCGAAAATTCATTGGGTATGATTGTTCCGCCTAATGCCGAAATGATTAGAAACCTCATGTTTGCTGCTCAATATATGCAAGATCATGTCGTTCATTTTTATCATTTGCATGCCCTTGACTGGGTTGATGTGGTTTCGGCATTAAGTGCTGATCCTGCGGCTACTTCCACCTTGGCACAAAGTATTTCGAAATGGCCTAACAGCTCTCCGGGTTATTTTTCCGATTTGAAAAAAAGATTAAGCAAATTTGTTGAAAGTGGGCAGCTTGGTATTTTTGCCAATGGGTATTGGGGACATAATGCATATAAATTACCACCCGAAGCCAATCTGATGGCTGTAGCCCACTATTTGGAAGCCCTGGAATGGCAAAAAGAAATTGTAAAAATTCATACCATTTTTGGTGGTAAAAACCCACATCCGAATTATTTGGTAGGTGGTGTGCCTTGTTCTATCAATCTCGATGAAAATAATGCCATCAATGCCGAACGGCTTGCTTATGTAGGTACTTTGCTTGGCCAGGCACAGGATTTTATCAATCAGGTTTATATACCTGATTTGCTGGCTGTAGCTTCTTTTTATAAAGATTGGGCTGCTATCGGTGGTGGTTTGTCCAATTACCTGGTTTATGGCGATTTGCCGATGAACGGATATAATGACCCCTCAAGTTTTAAGTTTCCACGCGGTGTCATTATGAATCGTAATTTGAATGAAGTACAAGAAATCAATCCGGCCGATTTAGAAGAAATTCAAGAATTTGTGACCCACTCCTGGTACGAATATGAAGAAGGTGACGAAACCGGTAAACATCCCTTTGAGGGCGAAACCAAATTAAACTTTACCGGACCCAATCCACCCTACGATCAACTAAATGTAGAAGGTAAGTATAGCTGGATGAAAACACCACGCTGGAAAGGAAATGCTATGGAAGTTGGTCCGTTATCCAGAATGTTGGTTGGTTTTGCCTCAGGTAAGGATGAATATGTCGAAGCGGTTACAGGTGTTTTAACAGCTCTTGACGTACCGGTAGAAGCCTTGTTTTCTACCCTTGGACGCACAGCGGCACGTGGGCTTGAGACTCAATTGATGACCGGCTGGAGTATGGAATTTTATAATCAACTGATGGCAAATATCAAAAATGGTGATACCCGTACGGCCACAACCGAATTATTTGATCCGGATACCTGGCCCGATGAAGCTCAAGGAGTAGGTATGACCGAAGCACCACGGGGTGCTCTGGCACATTGGATTAAAATAAAAGACAAAAAAATTAATAATTACCAATTGGTGGTACCCAGTACCTGGAATGCATCACCACGCGATGCAAAAGGACAACGTTCTGCTTATGAAGCTTCACTTATTGGAACTCCGGTGGATGATCCGGAAAAACCACTTGAAGTTTTAAGGACCATTCATTCCTTTGATCCTTGCATAGCTTGTGCAGTTCATCTTTATGACGAAAAAGGTACTTATGTTCATCAGGTAGAAACTTTCTGATTATGGATATGATAAAAAAAACCAGAAATGTTGTTTATGTATGGGAATTTCCGGTACGGCTTTATCATTGGATAAATGCTTTGAGTATAACTGTTTTGATTGCTACAGGTTTGCTTATCGGTCATCCTATTGGCATTCATCTGGCTCCTGAAGCCTCCATGACTTATTGGTTTGGATGGGTTCGTTTTCTGCATTTTGCTTTTGCTTTTTTATTCTTTTTCAATTTTATATTCCGTATGTATTGGGGATTGGTCGGTAACGAATATAGCCGGTGGTTTAATTATATCCCGATCCGGAAAAAACAATGGGCTCAAATTTGGGCAGTTATCAAATCCGATGTTTTACTGCTAAAGTATGATGAAGAAAGCAAACCAATTGGTCATAATGCTCTGGCAAGCTTTACTTATTTTCTGACTTTTTTGGCTTTTCTCTTACAATGTCTTACCGGTTTTGGAATGTATGCAGCTATGAGTCAATCCTGGTTACCGAAAATGTTTGCCTGGTTTCCTCATTTGCTCGGTGGCGACATGATGACCCGTCAGATTCATCATATAACCATGTGGTTTTTCATTCTTTTTGCCATGGTGCATATTTACCTGGTTTTCTATCATGATTATATTGAAAGAAAAGGAACGGTTTCTTCCATGATTGGCGGATGGAAATTTGTTGATAAAGACGATAAATAAACGCAATCAAAGAGCTCTTCTATTTATACTTCTAATCAAAGAGCAGGGTATTGGGCTTCCCTGCTTTTTTTATTCTATTTCAAAGCATGCCCAAATTTTATCCTTCAAGGTATTCAGTCCTTTTTCGGCAATAGCGGAGATATAAATACGGGGTAAACCGGCCGGAATTTCAAGGTCGATTAAGTGTTTGAGCTCTTCATCAATCAGGTCTGATTTTGAAATGGCCAGCAAACGGGGTTTATCGAGTAATTCAGGATTATATTGTTTGATTTCGTTGAGCAGTACCTGATATTCATGATATACATTTTGACTGTCGGCAGGAACCATAAAAAGTAATACGGCATTGCGTTCTATATGTCGCAAAAAACGATGACCCAAACCCCGGCCTTCATGAGCCCCTTCAATAATTCCGGGTATGTCGGCCATCACAAAAGAGCGGTTTTCCCGGTAAGCTACTATGCCCAGGTTAGGTTTTAGTGTGGTGAAGGGATAATCCGCTATTTTCGGACGGGCGGCACTCAATACCGATAACAGCGTGGATTTGCCGGCATTTGGAAAACCTACCAATCCAACATCGGCAAGCAGTTTAAGTTCAAGAGTTACCCAGGCTTCCACACCGGGCAAACCGGGTTGAGCATAGCGTGGGGTTTGATTTACAGAGCTTTTGAAATGAACATTTCCTAAGCCTCCTTTTCCTCCATGCATGATAATTTCTTGCTGACCATGTTCGGTAATCTCAGCCAATAATGCTCCGTTTTCTTCCATACGGGCAATGGTGCCGAGCGGTACTTCTATAACAATATCTTTTCCCTGAGCTCCCGAACTCGTGCTCCCGCTACCGGGTTTGCCGTTATCGGCTTTTATATGTTTGCGATATTTCAACGGTAATAGGGTCCAGATTTGCCGGTTTCCTTTTAGGATGATATGTCCGCCCCGGCCTCCGTCTCCACCGTCAGGACCACCTTTGGGTATGTATTTCTCACGATGCAAATGTGTCGATCCGGCTCCACCTTTTCCTGAGCGTAGATGAATCTTCACGTAATCTACAAAATTTCCTCCTTCCATAATCTCCGGTCAGCATATTGACCCATTGAGTTTGTTAAGCTTCGAAAGCCGTGCAAAGGTTGGCAAAAATATCATCGATGCTACCCTCGCCTTTTATTTCGTTCAATATGTTTTTTTTCCGGTAGAAACCGGCCACCACTGCAGTTTTGTTATTGTATTCTTCAACCCGTTTTTTTACCGTTTCCCGATCGGCATCATCGGCACGTCCGGAAGTCTTTCCTCTTAATAATATTCTTTTGGTTAATTCTTCTTCACTCACGACCAATGAAAGTACTTTATCAATACGCAAGTCTTTTCCTTTCATCAATCTATCAAGGGCTTCTGCCTGTGCAAGGGTTCGCGGAAATCCATCGAATATAAATCCTTTTGGTGTTTCTTTTAAAAAATAATCCATTTTACTACCCAACATGGCGATTACCACTTCATCAGGAACCAGTAATCCCTGGTCCATATATTCGCGCGCTTTTTGACCGAGATCAGTATTGTTTTTTAATTCTTCACGAAAAATGTCACCGGTTGAAATATGTTTTAATCCATATTTCTCTACTAATTTAGCAGCTTGTGTACCTTTTCCACTTCCGGGAGGGCCGAATAAAATGATGTTTTTCATGCTTTAAGTTTTTTCTGTCGCAAAGGTACAAAATTCACTCGCCCAAGCTTTGAATTTATACCGGTAGAAGGCTATTATTTCTTTAATCCACGATTTGATAAATCGCAGGCAGATTGCGGCCTTGTCCGTCATAATCAAGACCATAGCCGACAATGAAATCATTCGGAATTTTTTTTCCTACATATTTTAGCTTCATCGGATGCTTGAGTGCTTCGGGTTTCAACAGAAGGGTACATACTTCGAGTGATAATGGGTTTCTTTTCCCCAGGGTAGGAATTAGCTCGCTGAGGGTTTTTCCGGTATCTACAATATCTTCCAAAATCACAACATGCCGTTCGCTGATATCCTCGTCAAGACCAATAAGTGTGAGTACATTGCCGGTTGACCGGGTGCCCCGGTAAGAAGCCAGCTTTACAAAAGATACCGTACAGGGTATATCCAGATTTTTGAAAAGATCGGCTGTTAACATGAAACTACCGTTGAGGATAGACAAAAACAAAGGTGTTTTATCTGCATAATCTCGGTTAATTCTTGCAGCCACCTGACGTATTATTACCTGAATTTCTTCCTTCGAAAGATAGGGTTTAAAATCTTTGTCGAGTATGGAAATATTATTGTTCATGGAAGGCACAAATGTAAAAAATTAATTTTCTTTGCCTACAATGAGTTGCTGTCCGATTTCGATATGATTGTCTGCTAAGTTATTCCAGACTTTCAACTGATCTACAGTGGTTTGGTATTTTTTAGACAGACTGTAAAGGGTTTCTTTTGAACGCACAATATGATAGATATAATGGAGGTTTGCAGGTTTGTCAATGACCGGTAAACTATCTGCTCTGTTCAGTGGATTAGTAGCCTTTGTATTTTCCGGAATATTGTTCGATACCGGTTGAAAAATATGGGTTTCATTAATGCTGCCGGGTTTCGATATTTGTTCAGCCTTTGGCCCGGGCAGGCTGTCCTTCTGTTCAATCAGCAGCGTTGTATCAGCCTTGGGAGTTGATATTGTATCGATTGGAATTTCTATCAACGGCTCGTTGTTTTTGGGCATTGATTCTTTCTGAGCTTCCGGTTTCATATTCCCTTTAGGTCTGAGTTTTACCGGATTCGGGTTATGTCTCCGCAGGTATAGCTTCTCGCCCCCGGCAGGCTCTGAAAGCTTAGGCATGTGATTTCTTTTATACAAATCATTCAGGCGGATACCATGCATTTGAGCTATCATATACATTGTTTCGCCCCGGTTTACCCGATGGTATCTTACCGCTCCCCGGTGTCGTTTGGGTTGCAGGAAGACATGCATGCCGGCATCTAATTGGCGAGAGCGGCTGACTTCATTATAACGCTCAAGTCTTGAGGTTTTAAGATCGAAAAGACGGGCAATATCATCAAGACTTTCATTCGGGAAGAGATAAACAGTTTTAATCCGGTTTACCATAAATATATTATGATGAGCCGGATAAACCGGAAAACTGTCGTTTCCGGCTATTATTTGTGTGTCAACCGGAATGCCATTATCAAAGCGATATAATTCATAACGATCGATCAGGTCAATCAGGATATCAGCATACCTTGGGTTGGTGGCATAACCGGCTTTTTTCAACCCTCGTGCCCATGCTTTATAATCGCCCGGGTCGAGTTTAAATAAAAAGGCATATCGTTCGCGGGTGCTGAGAAAAAGCGTATGATCGCGAAATGAAGCTTCAGGACTTTCATACTTTCGGAAACATTCATTTTTTGCATCATCATCCATATACAGGTGGGGACCGTGCCAGTCGTCATGGCATTTGATACCAAAATGATTATTGCCTTCCCGTGCCAGCCGGCTGTTGCCCGATGATGATTCGAGTATGCCTTGTGCCAGTGTAATACTGGCCGGTATTCCGCTTTCCATCATTTCGAATACGGCAATTTCTTTGTATCTGTCGATATACTCTTCGGTGCTGTATTTGCCTTGCGGCTGGCCGGAAAGCCATACCGGAAGCATGGGCAGTATAGCAAAAAGAAGAAGTATTTGTTTGCGCATAGATTTGAAACGTAAATGTAAGATTAGCCGGTACGGATAGCCGGTTAAATTTTACACGAAAACTTTGCGTTTATATAGTTTTCTGGGCAAAGGCATATTGTATGCCCATTTTATTTTTCTATAAACGGCATATTTTAAAGGAAGTACATGGTTTAGTTTTTGTAATAATTCCGTAACTTGCAAATAGCTTATTTAAAAAAATATCATGAAAACAAACGTTCAATTTATAATAATCTTTTTGCTGCTATCTATTATTGCTATGCCCGGCTGCAAGAAAAATAATATTTCTTATACCGGAAATGGCAATAAACCGGATTCATTGGTACATTACAACGATTTAAATTTATACAGTCAGCAAAGTCCGTTCAATCAACTTATAGCTGCAAATGCCTCTATAGATCCTGAATCTTCGATGTATATTTCGGCACTTGTTGAATCGGCTCAGCCACAAGATAATTTTGTCATTTCACTCAAACAATTTTCGACAACAGTTTTTATAGCCAACGACAGTACACCACGGCACCGGGTTTTTCTGCCTTGTGGCGATTATTGGCAATTGGGTGTCAATTATCTCAATGATGTTCCGATACCGGATTTTGCCGAACCGACTTATGATATAGACGGAGAAAACCGACCGGTGAAAGCCGGCAAATGTGGTGAAAAATCGGATCAGGATAATAATATGGTGATTCTTGATCTTGATAATCGATGTGAGTATGATTTTTGGCAAGCCAGAAAGGTAAATGGAGCCTGGGAAGCCAGCTGGGCGAATTCCATTTCGATGGATGGCAACGGAGTGTATGAGTATGGTCTTTCAACACGGGGTTCCGGTTTTGCTTTTTTGGGAGGTATAATCTGGCCTGATGAACTGAAAAACGGAGTAATCAATCATGCCCTTGTTTTCAATTATTCACTGACCAAATCGAATGGACCGGTTGCACCCGCATCCGAAAGTGACGGAGAAGTAAATCGATCTGATGCCTTGCCCGAAGGGGCACATCTGCGCCTCGACCCTGCCCTCAATTTGTCTTCACTCAACCTAAGTCCCTCAGAAATGATTATTGCCAAAGCCATGCAAGATTACGGACTTTATCTATGCGATAATGGAGGCGGTGGCGGCAACGGCAGCAGTGGTGGTACGGGTATCGGTCTCTATGCCATTGATCCCAAAAGTGTGAAAATAAACCCTTACCAGGGCTTATTGCCCGATGAAGACTATCCGGTATTAAGTCATATTCCACTCGATAAACTGCAAGTACTGACCCTGCCGGCACAGGATGAGTTGTTTCAGGATAAACTGAAAGTGCTGAATACGGCTTGTGCGCAATTTGAGTAAGGATAAATGTATTTCCCGTTCTGGCAGAGTTTCCCGCGGCTGAAACAAGAGCATGATTTTGTAGCATAACATCAGAGTCCTCTTGGAGAGACTCTGAAGAGCCGAAAAGATGCTTAAAACAATATGAAGCTTAAATCATAATCAGCACATTAAATCTTATATCTTTGCCGGTTCAGATGGAATTAAAGCGATTGCTGGCATTTTATAGTAGCGATCCTCGCACATTAGCATTAACAGACTACCTGTCCGGTCATCCTCAACCGATGGTACATCTGAAGGGCATGGTAGGCTCGCTACCTGCATTCGTTATCTGTGGACAAATTCAGCAAAAGGCCTGCAAGCATTTGTTTATCCTGCCTGATAAAGATGAAGCCGCTTATTTCCAAAACGACTTAAAAAGCTTATTGCCCAAGAAGGACATACTTTTTTTTCCGGATTCATTTAAACGTCCCGGAACCTTTCGCGAAACCAACAAAAACAATATTCTTTTAAGAGCCGAATCCCTGGCAAGATTTACTTCAGGTGATACCCGTTCGGCTCTGATGATTACTTATCCCGAGGCTTTATTTGAAAAAGTAGTTGAGAAAAAAACCTTGCGTGAAAACACGATCCAAATCAAAATAGGCGAAAAACTTGATATGGATTTTATGATTGAGTTTTTAGTGGAATATGGATTTGAACGCAGCGATTTTGTGTACGAACCCGGTCACTTTTCCATTCGTGGTGGTATTATCGATATCTTCTCATTTGGCAATGAACTTCCGTATCGTATTGAGCTATTTGACGATGAAGTGGAATCCATCAGAACTTTTAATCCGCTTACCCAACAATCGGCCAAAAAAATTGCACGGGTGAGCATAGTACCTAATATTCAAACACATTTTGAATCGGCTAAAAAAGTAAGCTTACTGTCCTATCTTTCTTCAAGCAGTCTGCTATGGATTAAAGATGCCGCTTTGGTGAAAGAAAAGATGCTGCTGTGTGAAGAACAACTTTCCGTATTAAATATCAGTAGTCATTTGGTGGAGAATGACGAAGCTCATCCCATTATTGACCGTGACAACAAAGCAGCCATACTCGATGCGAAAAGCTGCTTTGAAAGTTTGAAAAAGAAAGGGGTTTTGGAATTTGGTCATCGCTTTTTATTTGAGCCGGACTTATGCTTAGATTATGCCTCAATACCCCAAGTGGTTTTTAATAAAAACTATCGCTTGTTTGCCGATACCCTGACCTTGAATTCAAGAAAAGGCATATTAAATTTTCTCTTTGCCGCCAAGCCCAAACAATTGGAACGCTATCATCATATTTTTGAAGATTTGGGAATTTCGCCACAGTTCTACCCCATTCCTTCCATTATCCATGAAGGTTTTAGCGATACAGATTTAAAAATCGCCTGTTTCACCGATCATCAAATTTTCAATCGCTTTCACAAATATAAACTGCGGGAAAGTTTTGATAAAAACATGGTTTTATCCATTAAAACCCTTCGCGAGTTGCAACCGGGCGATTACATCACGCATATCGATCATGGGATTGGTATATATTCGGGACTTGAGAAACTTGAAATCAACGGAGTAGTACAGGAATCGGTAAGAATAAAATATCGCGACAACGATTTATTGTATGTTGGAATCAATTCGCTGCATAAGATTTCGAAATATGCAGGTAAAGACGGAAGCGTTCCAGCCATCAATAAACTAGGCAATGGCGCCTGGGAAGCCCTTAAGCGTAAAACCCGGAAAAAGGTTAAAGACATTGCCAAAGACCTGATAAAATTGTATGCCGAGCGCAAAGCCCGGAAAGGTTATGCTTTCCAACCCGACAGCTATTTGCAGGATGAGCTTGAAGCCTCTTTTATTTATGAAGATACGCCTGATCAATTGAAAGCCACGCTTGATACAAAAAAAGATATGGAGCAGGAAAACCCGATGGACCGCTTGATATGTGGTGATGTAGGTTTTGGAAAAACAGAAATTGCAATCCGGGCAGCATTTAAAGCAGTGGCCGACAGTAAACAAGTAGTGGTCTTGGTGCCGACTACCATTTTGGCAACACAACATTTCAGAACCTTCAGCGAGCGATTGGATAAACTACCTGCCACCATAGATTACTTAAACCGATTTAAAACACCGGCTCAAAGAAAGCGAACCTTACAGAACCTGGAAACAGGAAAAATTGATATCATTATAGGAACCCATGCTTTGTTGGGTAAACATGTGAAATTCAAAGACCTTGGTCTGCTGATTATTGATGAAGAACAAAAATTTGGAGTAGCAGCCAAAGAACGGCTCAAAGCTTTAAAAGTGAATGTAGATACCCTTACTCTGACGGCAACCCCTATACCCCGGACCCTTCAGTTCAGCATGATGGGTGCCCGTGATTTATCTGTGATTCAAACTCCTCCACCCAACCGGCAACCCATTCATACCGAACTCCACGTTCTGGATGAAAAAATTATTCGAGAGGCCATCAATTACGAATATAACCGGGGAGGTCAGGTTTTCTTTATTCATAACCGGGTTCGCGACATTCATGAAATTTCCGATATGGTAAAAAGACTTTGTCCGCAGGTAAATATTGGTATTGCCCACGGACAAATGGAAGGCAGGACACTAGAAAAACAAATGATGGGATTTATTGAACAGAAATATGATGTATTGATATCTACGAGCATCATTGAATCGGGGCTTGATATTCCGAATGCCAATACCATCATAATACATAATGCACATCAATTCGGTTTAAGCGATTTGCATCAAATGCGTGGTCGGGTAGGCCGGTCAAACCGGAAAGCTTTTTGTTATTTGTTTAGCCCTCCATTAAGTTCCTTGACAAGAGAAGCTAAACTTCGATTAACAACCATTGAGCAATATGCTGAATTAGGTAGTGGTTTTCAAATTGCCATGCGCGATTTGGATATCCGGGGTGCTGGTAATTTACTGGGCGGAGAACAAAGTGGTTTTATTGCCGAAATCGGTTTTAATATGTATCAAAAAATTCTTGATGAAGCTATTCTTGAATTGAAAGAAACCGAATTTAAAAGCTTGTTTTCGTCTGAGCTGAAAGAAAAAACCGATTATGTAAACGATTGTCAGGTAGATACTGATTTTGAAATTTTATTGCCCAGCCATTATGTGCAAAATATTAATGAACGATTAAGTTTGTACACCCAACTAAATGGACTGAAAACAGGAGATGAGTTGGAATCGTTTAAAGCCATACTGGAAGACCGCTTCGGGCCGGTGCCCAGCGAAACCCTTGCACTCATGGATGCCATCCGTTTGCAATGGCTGGCAGTGAAAATTGGCTTTGAGCGTATTGTCTTAAAAAATGGCAAAATGCAATGCTATTTTATTGGAAATCAGCTTTCCTCATTCTACGAATCGAAACAATTCAAAGCGGTACTTCATTTTATTCAACAAAACAGTCGTTTCTGCCACATAAAGCAAACACCCAAATATTTGTATATAACTATCAATCAAATCCATTCAATTGAAAAGGCACGGGTAAAACTGGAATATTTATTGGCTGCTGTTAATTCCCACCCAAAATAAGCGGTAAACCATCTTTCGAATTCCCTATAATAATCACTTTCGAATTGGGTGAATTAGCCAATTCGGTCGTGGCTTCTATACCTTTCCATTGGAGGTAGTTTTTGCTCAGCCCTTGGTTGACGATTTCCTGAAAGTTTTTTATTCCATTGGCTTCAATCAACTTCCGCTCCGCTTCTTTTGTTTCTTTTTGCAATCTGAACTCATATTTTAAAGATTCCTGTTCTTGTTCCAGTTTGCTTTGTATCGCATTTTGTATGGTTTCGGGCAATTTTACCGAGCGCACCAATACGGCTTTTAACAAAATATACTTTTTCTCCAGTAAAGAATCTAATTCAACCTCCATAACATTTTGTACTTCCTCACGCTTGGTAGAATATAATTCTTCCGGTGTATAACGGCCTACTATTTTACGGGCGGTTGCACGCACAAGGTCTTTTACGATAATATCGCTGTAATTACGGCCGATTTCGTTGTGCAGATATCCAATTTTATCGGGCATTGGCTTGTATCTTACCGATACATCTACATTGATTGTAAGCCCGTTCGATGACAATACATCCAGGGTTTCTTCTCTGATTTGTTCTCTGATATCGTAAACAAACATTTTGTTCCAGGGTGCAATGACATGAAATCCCTGTCCATAGATATTTTCCACATCAAGCCCACCCCCAAAACGCTTGAAAATAACCCCTTCTTCTCCGGAGTTTATCGTGACAAACAAACTTTTTGAAAAAAGAATAATAATAAAAAGCCCGGCAATACCCAAACTGATTAATCTGATAAGTTTACGTTCTCTCATGGCTATATTTTATGGTTTAGTAAGTAATAAGCATTTCCGAAAATATTAAAAATAACCGACTTTTTATTATTATTTTGTCCGGTAAGTCTAATGAACGCATATAGTATGCGTTTATGAACATTATCATTAGCCTGAACAAAAAATATATTTCAATAATGAATCATCAATCGCACGTTTTAGAAAATAAATTCCTTGAAGCTTACTCAATATTAAATAAAGCACAACGGAAAGCTGTTGAAGAAGTTGAAGGACCTGTGCTGGTAATAGCCGGCCCGGGAACCGGAAAAACAACTATTCTGGCTATTCGAATTTGTAATATTTTACAAAAAACTCAAGCTAATCCGGAGAACATACTCTGCCTGACCTACACCGATATCGGAGCCTATAATATGCGACAGAAATTGAGAAATTTTATGGATCATCAGGCACATAATGTCGGTATATTCACTTTCCATGCCTTTTGCCAGCAAGTGATTAAAGAACATCCTGATGTTTTTGGTATAGGCGATTTGGATGTGGTGTCGGAACTGGAACGACAGGAAATTCTTGAAAATATTATCAATGGTTTTAAACCGGGACATCCACTTTTTCAAAAAGGAAAAATTTACCCAGGTATGCCGGGGCGATTGAAAGAATTGTTCAGTACCATGAAAAAAGAAGATTGGACTTATGAATTTATATGCCAATCGATTGACGATTATCTCGAAAACATGAAAACGGATGAGCGCTATCTTTATAAAGTAAACCGAAAAGGCATAAAAAAAGGTGACTTAAAACAAGCTGATTATGATAAATTGCTAAAGCAAATGAAAGAACTCAGAGCCGGGGCTGCCGAATACAAAAATTATCAGCAACAGCTTACCGCTATGGGTCGATACGATTTCGATGATATGCAATTGTGGGTATTGGATGCTTTTGAAAAAGAAGAATGGTTATTACAATCGTATCAGGAAAGATATCAGTATGTTTTGGTAGATGAATATCAGGATACCAGTGGTATTCAAAATAAATTACTATACAAACTACTCGATTTTTGGCCCAATCCCAATGTATTTGTAGTGGGAGATGAAGACCAGTCGATTTACCGGTTTCAAGGTGCCAATATGGTGAATATCAAAGATTTTTATACTCACTATGCCGATAGTCTGCAAATTATAATGCTCGAAAAGAATTACCGTTCAACTCAGGCTGTCCTCGACTGTTCGGCAACATTGATTAATCAAAATCAGGAAAGATTGCTAAACTTTTTACCTAATCTGTCTGCAGAAAAAAGTTTGAAAGCAGCTCTTGCCGACCGGATTTCTTCTCGGATAAAACCTGAAATCAGGGAATATCCTTCGAGTATTCATGAAAATATTTCAATTGGTTTCGACATAAAAGCTTTGATGGATAAAGGAGTGGACCTGGATAATATTGCGGTAATTTATGCTAAAAACAGTTTCGGTGTTGAATTGGCCGAATGGTTCGAACGGCTCGGAATTCCTTACAGGTTGAGTACACAAATTGATTTAATCAAAACACCTTTTGTAGATACCATTATCAAGCTGCTGACCTATATCGATAAAGAAGCACAAAAAGCATACAGCGGAGAAGATTTACTGATAAAAATATTGCATTTCGATTTTTTAGGTATCCCTCCTCTTTATCTTGCAAAAATAGCTGCTGAAAATGCTAAAAACTGGAAATTCAAATGGCGCAACCGGCTTTTCGATGCACCCAATAAAGGACAAGCAAGTTTATTTAATAATCACGCTGATATTGAAAAGAAATTACAATCCTTCGGTCGAAAAATTGAAGATTGGCTCAGTTCGCTGAATACGCTTACTTTAAAAGAATTGTTTGAAAATGTAATTTATCAATCAGGCCTTGTCGATTATGTAATGCACTCTCCGGAGAAAATCACCCTGATGGAACAACTCAATGGCATTTTTGCTTTCTTACGCACAGAAAACAAAAAAAAGCCGGATATGACCCTTCATGGTTTTGTGGAATTGATTTCAAAAATGAAAGAATTAAATATAGCAGCACCGCTAAGTCCGGTTCAATTTAAAGAACATGCTGTTACACTGACAACTGCCCATAGTGCAAAGGGTTTGGAATTTGAATATGTGTATATGCTGCATAGCAATAAAGGGAATTGGGAATCGAGCAGGGGTTCAAATAAGTCATTTACTTATCCAAAAACCCTGGTGTCCGGACTTTCTGCTGAGAACAAATTGGAAGAAAGAAGAAGATTGTTTTATGTCGGCATCACAAGGGCCGAAGAAAAACTATATATCTGTACAGCAAGGAAAAACGAAAAACTGAAACCCATTGAAATTTCGCAATTTGTAGATGAACTGGCCGATGCCGGCATCAAGACCAAACAAATATCTGCCAGCAAGCATCAAATTGAATACTATACCCTTCATGGATTCAGGACAAAGACCACCCGTCCGGAAGCCGGACAACAGGATAGCCCTCCCATACAGTTGCTCGAAAAAGAATATCTTCAACATATACTATTAAGATATAAAATGTCAGTCACACATTTGAATAATTATCTTAGATGTCCCCTTTCATTCTATTATAATACTTTACTGAGAATGCCCTCGGCCAAAAACGATGCAATGAGTTTTGGTACGGCTATTCACGAAACATTGGAATGGCTCTTTGTGGAGATGAAAAAGAATCACGAAAAAGTATTTCCCAGCTTAGAAGAATTGCTCAATCGATATAATTTTGAATTAGAAAAACTTCGCGAAGATTTTAGAGCATGTATTTTTCAGCGCAGGCTTGATTACGGGCGGGAAGTACTCACAAAACTGTATGCCGCTAAACAAGAAGAATGGTTTAAAGACGTTGAAATTGAAAAAAACTTTACCACAGATTGGAACAGCATCAGGATAACCGGAAAACTTGATAAAATAGAACATCGTCCTGACGGAATTCTGTTAATTGATTATAAAACCGGCAAATGGGAAAAAAAGAAATTTTATCGCCCAGGGGAAAGCAAATCTAAAAACGAAGAGGATAAAGTAAAAAAATACGGATCAGATTATTGGAGACAAGCTGCCTTTTATGTATTGCTGCTTCAACAAGCCAAACCGGTTTATCAGGCAAAGGATGTTGTGTTTGAATTTGTAGAACCTGACGATAACGGACAATTTAAATCAGAACGGATACATATCGGTCAAAACGATTTGGACACACTTAAACAACAAATGCTCATGGTAAATCAAAAAATTCATAATCTTGAATTTGAAGAAGGATGCGGTGAAGAAAATTGTGACTGGTGCAATCTGATAAAAAACAAATACACAAACTTTCCGGCATTGACATCGAAAATCGAAGAAAATTAATCAATATTTTTTTATTCAATTTATTTTACATTATTCCGGAACTTGGTCTTGACATTAAGCGTTAACACTCGTAACTTTGCAGCACTTTTATTAGATGTCTTATATCAATTCCATTTCTTTTGCAGCACAATGTATCTAAACACCTTTCTCCATTTCTCAACAAGAACCGGAAGAAATTTATTTAGTGGATTAAACACCACTTATTGGTTGAACAGAAAATGACACTTGACATCGACATTTGGTAGGAGTACCTTTGCAGTCTGAAATTTTTCATTCAAAAAAACAAAGCAATTATTCATGCGTCAATTAAAGATTTCAAAATCCATTACCAATCGTGAAAGTCAATCTATTGAAAAGTATTTGCAAGAAATTGGCAAAGTTGATTTGCTTACGGCAGAACAAGAGGTAGATTTGGCAAAAAAAATTAAACAAGGAGACCAGGAAGCACTCGAAGCATTAGTCAGTGCCAACTTGCGTTTTGTTGTTTCTGTTGCAAAACAATATCAAAATAATAGTTTATCCTTGAACGATTTGATTAATGAGGGTAATCTTGGCCTTGTAAAAGCAGCACAAAGATTTGATGAAACCCGTGGTTTTAAATTTATTTCCTATGCAGTTTGGTGGATTCGTCAATCTATTATTCAGGCTTTAGCCGAACAATCAAGATTAGTAAGATTACCCTTAAACAAAGTAGGCTCATTATCAAAAATCAATAAAGCATTTACCCATCTCGAACAACAATACGAAAGAGAACCATCGGCAGAAGAATTATCTGAAATGCTTGAACTTTCTCCTGAAGAGATTAAAACAACCATAAAAGTAAGTTCAAGACATGTATCCGTTAACGCACCATTTGTAGATGGCGAAAACAATTCATTATTAGATGTTTTGGAAGATACAGGATTAGAACGCACCGACAGGGAAATGAATTATCATTATTCACTTCAAGTTGAAACCGAAAGAACACTATCAACATTAACCGAAAGAGAACGTGATGTAGTGAAATTATTCTTTGGCATCAGTGTGGCACATCCTTTAACCCTTGAGGATATTGGCGATCAATTGGGTCTTACCCGTGAAAGAGTCAGACAAATCAAGGATAAAGCTTTGAATAAATTGCGTTCAACCACACGCAGCAAATCATTAAAAACATACTTAGCTCAGTAAGTTTTTAAAATACTTTAATCAGGCAACCGGACAATAGATATACGGTTGCCTTTTTTTATGCCATATTCTAAGTAATTTAGCCCACAGAAAATTTACATTCATCATGCTGTTCGAAATAGAAGGAAAAATTATTGAAATATTTGACGTTGTTCAAATAACCGAAACATTTAAAAAAAGAGAGTTTATTCTGGATCATACCGAAAATAACAATGGTCGTGATTTTACCGATCTTATTAAATTTCAATTGACACAAGACCGATGTGCCGTACTGGATAATTTAGCAATAAATGACACGGTTAAAGTCACCTTTAATATTCGTGGTCGTAAATGGGAAAAAGACGACCGGTCTGGATATTTTACCAGTCTGGAAGCCTGGAAAATTGAAAAAACAAATACCGGAGCCGACTTTGAAGGCCAAGATCCTGTTCCGCCAGACGAAATTCTTGACGATCTGCCATTTTAAACTTGTTTATGGCCGGCCAAAAACAAGATCGTTCGCAACAAGAGATTGAAAAAGCTGTCATTCTGGGGCTTGTAAGCAGTGATCAAACACTGGAAATGCTCATGGAATATTTTGATGAGTTGACCTTTCTGGCATCTACTGCCGGAGCTCAGGTAGTGAAGCAGTTTTATCAAAAACTGAGTATGCCCAATTCAAAAACTTATGTTGGTAGCGGAAAACTCATCGAAATAGCCAATTACATCAAAACCCATGAAATTGATTTAGCCATAATCGATGACGAATTAAGCCCCTCACAACAAAACTATCTTGAAAAAACATTCGAATGCAAAGTCATCGACCGTAGTATGCTGATTCTCGATATATTTGCACTAAGAGCTAAAACCGTTCAAGCAAAAACTCAGGTTGAATTGGCACAAATGCAATACCTCTTGCCCCGGCTAAGAGGCATGTGGTCGCACCTGGACCGGATAAAAGGAGGTATCGGTATGCGTGGTGCCGGTGAAAAAGAAATTGAAACCGACCGGAGAGTGGCAAAATACAAAATCAATCAGCTTAAAATTAAACTAAAGCAAATTGATGTACAGAATAAAACAAGACGAAAAAACAGAGGACAACTAATACGAGTGGCACTGGTGGGCTATACAAATACGGGTAAATCAACCATAATGAATTTGTTAAGCAAATCGGCTGTTTTTGCCGAGAATAAACTGTTTGCTACTGTAGACACTACCGTTCGAAAAGTGGTGATAGAAACTACAGCATTTCTTTTGTCCGATACCGTAGGGTTTATTAGAAAATTACCACATCATTTAATTGAAAGTTTTAAATCAACCCTGGACGAATCGAGAGAAAGCGATATCCTCTTGCATGTGGTTGATTTATCACATCCTCATTTTGAGGATCAACTTAAAGTAGTACTGAAAACATTGCAGGAAATAGACGCTTCGAACAAAACAATCATTACCATATACAATAAAATAGATTTGTACAAAAAGAAGGCATACGATGAATTGATGCCCAAAGCCAAAAAAGAAGAATTATTCAATAAATTACAAAAATCCATCCGGCAACAACATAAAGGACCAGTCATTTTCCTGTCGGCAACCCAAGGTATAAATATAGTTACGCTTAAAGATACCCTGTTAAAAGAAGTCATTAAGCATTATCGCATACGATATCCCTATAAACACAGCTTCTATTAGCAAATAAATTACAATTTGCTTATCCGGAAATTTTAATGTAACTTTGCAGCAGATTTAAGTGAGAGGGGACATCGTCCCCTCTTTTTAGTAAATGTTCATATTCATGATGGAAGCAATTAGCCAAAAGATCAGCGATTTATTTAATAACAAATATGCTCATACATCAATATTTTTAGTCGATATTCAAATTCAAAACGATAACAAAATATTGGTTTTTGCGGATAGCGATACCGGATTAAGCATTGATAAATGTGTTGAAATAAGCCGTTATATTTCTTCCGGGCTTGATCAAACCGAAAGCATACTTGAAGATTATGCACTCGAAGTATCTTCGCCCGGATTAAATCAGGCACTAAAAGAAAAACGGCAGTATAAGAAAAATGTAGGCAGAATGGTATCCGTCACACTAAATGACGGAAGCGTAGAACAAGGCCGTTTGCTTTTGGTTGACGATAACAATATTATGATAGAACAAGCCCCGATATCCATAAAAGGACGAAAGGCTAAAAAAGAAAAGGTCACTTTCAAAAACATTGAATTTGACCAAATTAGTATGACAAAAGTTGAAGTGACTTTTTAAATTTATTTGCATAATGAACAGCATTGAATTAGTAGAATCATTCTCAGAATTTAAAGAATTTAAAAGCATAGACCGCCCCACTATGATGCGGGTACTTGAAGAAGTGTTTCGCACATTGCTTCGCAAAAAATACGGAAGCGATGAAAGCTTCGATATTATTGTCAATACCGATAAAGGTGATTTGCAAATTTTTCAAAAACGTGTCATCGTAGCCGATGGCGAATTGGAAGATCCAATCTCACAAATTGAGTTGAGCGATGCTCTTAAAATTGAAGATGATTTTGAAATAGGAGAAGAAGTATTTAACGAAATTTCTATCGATTCTTTTGGAAGAAGATCAGTATTGGCTGCACGGCAAACCTTAATATCAAGAATTCTTGATCTTGAAAAAGATGAAATTTATAAAAAATACAAAGACCGTGTGGGTGAAATTGTAAACGGAGAGGTATATCAAATTTGGAAAAGGGAAATTCTTTTGCTTGACGATGAAGGCAACGAATTGGTAATTCCAAAATCTGAAATGATACCCTCTGATTTTTTCAAAAAAGGAGAATCGGTACGCTGCGTAATTAAAAAAGTAGAATTAAGAAACAATACTCCTGTAATTATATTATCCAGGACTGATAATGCTTTTTTAGCCAAATTACTTGAACTGGAAGTACCCGAAATATTTGATGGATTAATTACCATAAAAAATATTGTACGGCAACCGGGCGAAAGAGCCAAAGTAGCGGTAGAATCTTATGACGACCGGGTTGATCCGGTAGGTGCTTGTGTAGGAATGAAAGGTTCCAGAATTCATGGAATTGTACGTGAATTAAAAAATGAAAATATTGATATTATCAATTATACTAACAATACACAACTATTCATCCAGCGTGCATTAAGCCCAGCCAAGATTACCAATATGGAGCTTGATAATGAAAACAAAAGAGTTTCAGTATTTTTAAAACCCGATCAGGTATCATTGGCCATAGGAAAAGGTGGATTGAATATTAAATTGGCTAGTCGGTTAACCGGATATGAAATTGATGTATTTCGTGATACAGATGATGAAGAATATGACATAGATTTGGAAGAATTTTCTGATGAAATTGACTCCTGGATGATTAATGAATTGAAGAAAATTGGTTGCGATACGGCTAAAAGCGTATTAGCATTAAATGCAGCTGAACTGGTCAGAAGAACTGATCTTGAAGATGAAACAATTAATGAAATTCTTCGCATATTACGTGAAGAATTTGAAGAAGAATAAAAATTATTTATGCCCGAGGTAGTAAAATTAAAACGATTAGCCAAAGCAGCAGGCGAATTTAATGTAGGGATTTCAACTATTGTTGAATACTTACATAGCAAAGGATTTGAAATTAACAGTAGTCCTTCCAGTAAATTGTCTGCCGAGATGTATGACTTACTCGTGGCCAAATTTCAACCTGAAAAAGACCTGAAAGACAAAGCCGAAAAAATCACTTTGGGTAATAGCGATAAAGAAGACATTGTAATCGACCGGGAACAAATACTGCATCGCAAAGGTCAAGATGAAGAACCGGTTGACGTATCGATTGGAGGAATAGGTGAAGACACAAAAGAAGTTACTACCGAAAAACCTAAGGAAGAAAAAAATCCGGCAGTAGAAAAAACCACAGCAAAGCCTTCTCCAGAATCTAGCCCAAAACCCATCGAAAAGAAGGAAGTTAAAACGAATGAAAAACCACAATTAAAAGGGCCGAAAGTAGTAGGCAGCATCAATATAGCACCTGAAAAGCCCGTACGGAAAAAAGAAGAAACACAAGTAAAAAAAACAAGCAAAGAAGTACTTCCACCCAAAAAAGAAGAAACCAAAAAAGTTCCGGAGAAAACCCCTGAAATTGAAAAAAATAAAGAAGTAGAAAACATTACTGAAATTGAAAAAACAAAGTATGTAAAACTTCGGGGGACCAAAAAAGTAGGCAAAATAGAACTGGCTGAGAAAAAAACAAAGCAAAAAAAGAAAGAAAAGAAACCGGTGGCTACATCGGGTGAAAAAGAAACCGAAAAGAAAAGAAGAATAAGAAAAAAGGTAAAGTCTAAAACCATACCAGGAGACAACCGAATCAAGCCTAAAACGGCTGTACTTGAGGAAAACAAAATATCTCAACAAGAGATTGAAGAAAAGCTAAGAAAAACCATGGCCAAAATTACCGGAGGCCAAAAGCAAACCAAAAGCCGTAAAGTTCACCGTAAATCCAAGCGTGATCTACATGCACAAAACGAACTGGAAGCTGTAGAAAATATCAATACCAATCTCATTGAAGTCACTGAATTTATTTCTGTAGCTGAATTAGGCAATATGCTCGATGTATCGCCTACCCAGATTATCGGTGTTTGCCTGAGTCTTGGCATAATGGTTTCGATCAATCAAAGGCTAAATGCCGAAATAATAGAATTGGTCGCGGCAGAATTTGATCATGAAGTAAAATTTATAACCATAAGCGAACAGGATGATCAGGAAGAAGAATACGATGATCCGGAAACACTCTTGCCCCGTCCGCCTATAGTTACGATTATGGGTCATGTAGATCATGGAAAAACTTCGCTGCTTGACCACATAAGAAACACTAATGTAATTGCCGGAGAAAAGGGCGGAATAACCCAGCATATAGGTGCTTATGAGGTTATTCTTGATGACGGTAAAAGAATCTGTTTTTTAGATACACCCGGCCACGAAGCTTTTACAGCCATGAGAGCAAGGGGAGCAAAAATTACAGATGTTGCCGTTATTGTAGTTGCAGCCGATGACAATATCATGCCCCAAACAAAAGAAGCCATCAGCCACTCACAAGCAGCCGGTGTTCCTATGATATTCGCTATTAATAAAATCGATAAAGACAATGCCAATGCAGAAAAAATAAAAGAACAATTGGCCGCCATGAATCTATTAGTTGAAGACTGGGGAGGCAA
Organism: Bacteroidota bacterium; assembly: GCA_024276745.1. Classification (GTDB taxonomy): domain Bacteria; phylum Bacteroidota; class Bacteroidia; order Chitinophagales; family S012-47; genus JAJRWN01. The sequence goes on along the minus strand of JAJRWN010000065.1, from coordinate 13,521 downwards.
ATACCAATCACAAGATATTTCGGCCAAAAAAGGTATTAACATCGATAAACTGATGGAAAAAATCTTGCTTGAAGCCGAATTATTAGAATTAAAAGCCAATCCCGATAAACCGGCCATAGGTACCGTAATTGAAGCTACCCTTGATAAAGGCCGGGGATATGTAACTACAGTGCTGGTTCAGGAAGGAACATTGAAAATAGGTGATATGGTATTGGCCGGCAGTTGTTTTGGCCATGTAAAAGCAATGAATAATGAAAGAGGTGTAAAAATTAAATCAGCCGGACCGTCAACACCTGTTCAAATATTAGGCCTTAACGGGGCCCCTCAGGCAGGCGAAAAATTTAGAGTGTATACCTCTGAACAAGATGCCAAATCGGTTGCCTATAAAAGATCGCAAATCGAACGGGAACAAGGACTAAGAGCACAAAAACATATCACCCTGGAAGAAATTGGCAGACGTTTGGCACTCGGCAACTTTAGAGAACTTAACATCATCGTAAAAGGTGATGTTGACGGTTCCGTTGAAGCACTTTCCGATTCTCTGTTAAAACTTTCTACCGAAGAAATTCAAGTAAATATCGTTCATAAAGGAGTGGGGCAAATTACCGAATCCGATATTTTATTGGCATCGGCATCAGACGCTATTATTGTCGGTTTCCAGGTCAGGCCTGCATTGAAAGCACGTAAACTGGCCGAATTTCACAATATTGAACTGAGAAACTACTCCGTTATCTATGATGCTATTGAAGAAATTAAATCGGCACTCGAAGGTATGCTTGAGCCTAAAGTGGAAGAGCATGTTTTGGGGATGATTGAAATAAAAGAAATTTTCAAAATTACCAAAGTGGGTAAAGTGGCCGGTTGTATGGTTATTGACGGTAAAGTCAACCGAAATTCAAAAATTCATGTAGTTCGTGAGGGTATTGTTATGTATACCGGTGTACTGAGTTCTCTGAAACGTTTTAAAGACGATGTAAAAGAAGTAAGATCAGGGCAAGATTGTGGACTAACGGTAAAAGATTATGCCGATCTTAAAGTAGGCGATACCATTGAAGCTTTTGAAGAAATTCAAATAAAACGTACTTTAGAATAATCTGCAGATCATCGATACTCCTATTCGAAAAATACTTGTCATTCAAACAGCCTTTATTGGCGATGTGATACTTGCACTTCCATTATTACAGCAACTTCGCAAAAAATATCCGCAAGCCGATATACATTTCCTGGTCAGGAAGGGCAATGAAATTTTATTAAAAAATCATCCGGCCGTTAACCGGGTTTGGACTTGGGATAAAAGCCACCATAAACAGGTCTCTTTATACCAACTCATCAGAAAACTAAGAAACTATCGTTTCGATACTGTTTATAATGTTCATCGTTTTGCTTCAAGTGGATTAATTATGGCATTTATCAAAACGGATAAAAAAATTTGTTTTGATAAAAACCCTTTCTCCTTTTTGGCATCCGTAAAAGTAAACCATCGTATTCCCGATTCGGAACAAGGTAAAATTATTCATGAAGTACAGCGTAATCTATCTTTACTCGAAGAAAAAATCATAGCACCCGTCAGGCCGGAACTATACCCCGGAAATGATGAATACGATGCCGTTAAAACCTATCAATCGGGTAGCCCTTATTTTGTCGTAGCCCCTGCATCGGTTTGGGCTACAAAACAATGGTCTGTCGAAAAATGGAAATCATTGCTGTGGAGATTACCCTCAAAATTCAATGTGTATATCATTGGTAGCAAAGCCGACACGGCCATTGCCAAACAACTGCTTGATGCTCATCCGCAGATTAGCAATCTATGCGGTAAACTAAATCTTCTGCAAACCGCAGCATTGCTGGAAAAAGCCGTCCGGGTGTTTAGCAACGACAGTGCCGCTACACATCTTGCATCAGGGGTCAATAGTCCGGTTACGACCATATACTGTTCTACTGTACCCCAATTCGGTTTCGGTCCTTTATCTGATCAAAACAAGATAGTGGAAACAGATACCAAGCTCGATTGCCGCCCGTGTGGATTACATGGTTACTCATCGTGTCCGGAAAAACATTTTTCTTGTGCACTGCATATAAAAGCCAGGTCTGTTTATACTGCCATAGACTTCCATCACGATACCGCTCCTATTTATACCGTCAGCGATTATCATCAAGAAGCACTTAAGTTTCTACATGTAGGTGCCGTATTATTAATGGATACCGATACCATCCCCGGACTGGCCTGTGCAGTAAATCATCCGGATGCCGTTCAAAGAATCATTGAAATCAAAGAACGAAAACCTGACAAAGGATTTATTGTCTTGTGCAGCAATGTTCGAATGGTTCAGCAATATACCCGTCAAATTCCCGATATAGCCTTTAAAATCTGGGATTTATCCGGAAACATGGCTATTACCCTGATTTTTACCGCTTCCCGGCAGTTAAATAAAACAATTACAGGTCCTGACAACAGTATTGCCATTAGGATACCGGCTTCAGCATCAATCCGTCAATTGATTGAAACATTAGGCCGGCCATTGCTTTCAACAAGCGCGAATTTCAGTCATAATGCTGCAGCAAGCTCAATGAAAGAAGTAGATCAGGTGATTAAAAATCAAGTTGATTTTATACTGCACGAGGAAAGCGCTCAGACATTCAAAAAAGCATCAACAATCGTACGGATAGAACACAATCGACTTACACTAATCAGAGAGGGGCGAATGAACGAGCCGCTTCGCAGCTTTATTAAAGCGCATTCTTCTGCTTAATTAATTGTTGCAGTTTAGCATATTTCAACCATTTTTCTTTAGCAGTAAGCCTTGCAATATGCCAACCGGCTTTGCCGTCTAAAATTCCTCCACGAAAAAAATAATCAATCATAAAGCGAAAAGGAGGATTTAGAAATTTTATTATTATTGATGGCTTTCTGCCGGCAGCATACATCTTCTGAGCCCCTAAGGAAGCGTAATGTTCGATTTTTAATTGGTGCTGTTCAATTGTATCAACGGTATAATGATATAAAGAGCCTTTCAATTTAACGATCGAAACACCGGCAGGTAAAGCAAGCGTTTCGTGTACTTCCTCCAGATTCCATGATACCTCTAAGCGGTTGAACAAGCGGATATGCCAATCGGGATACCAGGACCCGTGTTTTACCCAATTACCACAATAGCTGCTCAAACAATTGATGGCATAAACACATTGCTTATCATCCGGTTCTAAGGAATTGATCGATTGGATTAATTCATCAGAAAGTACTTCATCAGCATCAATAGATAAAATCCAGTCATGCTTTGCTTTGGCGTTTCCAAAGTTTTTACCGGCAGAATATCCGGTCCATTTTTTTGAAAAAACACGACATCCTGCTGCTTTTGCAATCTCTACGGTGGCGTCTTCAGAATAATGATCTACAATCACTACATCATCGCTTACTTTTTTCAAAGCATTTAAACAAGCTTCGAAATGCCGTTCAGCATTTTGACTAATCACTACTACTGATAAATCCGGATTCATGATGCGTGCATGGTTTAATATTAATCGCTATTGTTTTCCAAATTGGAATAGTTTATTGCCAGAGGTATAAAAAACAGAAATAATGCAGTTCCAATTTGAACTTCAAGTGTTGATTCTACCAATAAACTGGCAGCCATGATAATAAAAAAGGATAAAACAAGATGGTTTTTAAATCGCCCTTTATACAAAAGCGGAAAAAACAAAGCAAATACAAGTATTAAAAATCCGCTTATACCCAAAGCAGCCAACCAAAAGACATATTGATTGTGAACAATAAAATTGTCCGGAATATCCGGATATTTTTCCCGGTAAATCTGGTTCAAGCGATTTCTTACATCTCCGATTCCGGCTCCGAACCAGGGATTTGATTTAAAGACTTCTATGCCGGCTTTGATAGAAATAATCCTTCTTCCATCCGAAGTTCCTTTGACACTTTTATTGCTTAAATACCGGTTTACATCAAATTGGGTATAATCAACCTTATTGTGAAACGAATCGAATGAATAATAAGCAATAAGTGGCCCTGTCAACATAATAATAAGTATCAATAAAGCCCGCCACCGGTATTGTTTTATGAACAGTAACTTTAAAACAGAGACAAATACCAGCAAGTAAAAAACCATCATGCCACTCCTTACCGAAAGGATATGAATGAAAATAATCAGCCATAAACATATAAGCAACAATAGTATTCTTTCTACCCGTTGAAATACAAAAAAACGCTTGGAATAAAGGTGCAAACCGATGATAATAGCAAAGACAATCATGAGGCTATACCGGATATGGTTATAAGGTACCGGAATAATTTTTCCATGCGTCATCATCTCGTTGATGGTATGATAGTGCATCAGGTAATGGGCAAATACTACAAAAGATGATACTGTCAGCGCATAAAAGAAAAAGTAAAAAATCAGTTTGTAAAAGGAGGGGCCATATTTTCTCATACTCATGGCAACAAAAGGAATGGCAAGAAAGGGAAGCTTAACGCGCATGCCGGTAATCCAATCCTGATGGTGCTCATTATTCAAACCCCAAAAGAAATAAACTACAAAAAACAAGCACAATACCCACAATTCAGGAGTACGGAAAAAACGTTTTGCATCTTGTTTTAATTCAGTTTGAACCAAAGCCGTAAATGTCCAAACCATCATACTGATACTAATTAAAGCACGTGAACCCAGGAGGCCACAAACCAGCATAAAAGCAGCCATCAGAAACAAAATCTGACGTTTGTGCAAATAATAAGCAAACAAATTGTTAAAAACTTTCATCCTGATTATCTATCTGCAATTTAGATTAAAATCTTACTTTTAAGACGTGAATAAAGATAGCCAATCGAAAGAAAACAAGGATAAAATTTTCAATGAGGAATTTATGCCTTTGATTGATGCCTTGTACACTTTTGCCTACCACTTAACATATAACGAAGAAGATGCAAATGATTTGGTACAGGAAACTTATTTGAAAGCCTATCGGTTTATTGGTTCGTATGTTTCGGGTACGAATGCCAAAGCATGGTTATTTAAGATTTTAAAAAATGCTTTTATCAATGAGTATCGAAAAAAATCGAAAAAACCATCGCGTGTTGATTATGAGGAGATTAGCGGCTATCACGATTCGGAAGATCATAGCAAGGTAGAATTTCTTGATTTAAGACAGGAAATTTATCAAAGTATGCTTGGCGATGAAGTTACTTTTGCTTTAAATACCCTGCCTGTTGATTTTAGATTAGTTGTTTTGCTTTGTGATATTGAAGGATTTACTTATGAAGAAATTGCAAAGATTACAGACATTCCAATTGGTACGGTGCGTTCGAGATTGCACAGAGCCAGAAATATGTTAAAAGAATCGTTGAGTCATTATGCAAATAAATTAGGTTACAAATGAAAACAAACGGTGCATTAGAAAACGATCATGTATGCTTACAAAAAGAAGATGATTGTAAAGCCCTTGCAGATAAAATTATCCGCTCTTTAGATGGAAGTCTTTCTCATGAGGAAGAAATGGAAGTCATTGAACAAATTCAAAAATATCCTTGTTGTCTTGAAAAAATGAATATCGCCCGTGCTTATAAAGCCTTTATCTGCCACAAAGTGCAAAAATTACAAGTACCCGAAACCTTAATTGATTCGATTAAAAACAGGATCGACACTTCTAACTTATGACATGTAGCACCTGCCGATGTCAATAGCTATTCAACAACTGGTCAATGGGGTAAAAAACAACGAGCATAAAAGCTTGTCGAGAAGTATTTCCCTTGTAGAAAACAAACATAAGCGTGCTAAAGATTTATTGGAAGCATTAGACCCGTCAGCTGATGTACCGGTCATTGGAATAACCGGTCCGCCCGGAGCCGGTAAAAGCAGCTTACTGAATGAATTAATTGCCCATTGTTCAAGCAAAGGAGAAAAAATTGCTATTCTGGCTGTAGATCCTTCATCACCTTTTAATTTGGGTGCTATATTAGGCGACAGAATCAGACTAAAAGAGCATTTTGCCAATCCAAATATTTATATCCGTTCGATTGCAAGCCGGGGTTCTCTTGGTGGACTCTCGGCCAGGACCCTTGAAATCAGCGATATTTTGCGTGCTGCCGGTTTCGATTGGATTTTTATCGAAACCATCGGTGTGGGACAATCTGAAATTGAAATTGCCGCTTTAGCAGATTGTTGTGTCCTGGTGTTGGTACCCGAATCGGGTGATGAAATACAAACAATGAAAGCAGGTATTCTGGAAATTGCAGATATCATTGTGGTCAATAAATCTGACCGTCCGGATGCCGATAGTTTTGCCGCAAATCTCGAAATGATGCTTCACCAAAGAGCTACTGGCAGCCCTGAAATTAAATTGCTAAAAACATCTGCAATCAAGCCTGAAGGTATCGATAAATTGGTCGATGCTATTACCGGTCAGCTTGCCCGTTCAGCACCCAAGGAAAAAAGACTTGCCTTATTAACCCGCAAAGCACTTACTATCATTGCCGAAGAGAAAATGAAAACGGTGGATGAGCAAATGCTTCGGCATGATTTACAAATGGCTCTTCAAAAAAAAGCTGATTTCAGTCTTTACCGTTTTATGGCTTCCTGGTTAAAAAACAAGCATTAGCGTTCCAGAATTTGAGATTGAGCTGATGCTCTGGCTGCCGGAAACCAACTTGCCATAAACACTATGCTGAATACCAATACCGCAACACCCACAAAATCCAGGAGTTTTAATTTTACCGGATAATAAGAAACCAAAAAATTACCCCCACCCTGAATTTTTATCAAACCAAAATGTTCTTGAAGAAGACTAAAAATAATGGCAATAGCAAAGCCAAGACCGATGCTAATGAGTCCCTGTAATATTCCCTCTGATAAAAATATATTTCGAATCAATCCCGGAGTAGCACCCATTGTTTTCAATATTCCGATATCCTTTTTCTTATCAATAACCAGCATACTCAAAGAACCTATCATATTAAAAGCAACAATAAAAAGTACAAGACTGAGAATAAGATAAACTACCAGTTTTTCAATTTTCATAATTTTAAATAAAGTAGCATTTTGTTCAAATTTAGTCTGTACTTTAAAATCATCGCCCAGAGCAGCCTTGATACGCGAACGCAGTTTATCCCGGTCATAGCCCGGTTTAACGGCAATTTCCAGAGAACTCACCTGATTGGTATATTGCAATAATTGCTGCATAAATTCAAGTGGAACAAAAACATATTGTGCATCAAAATCATCCTGAATGGTGAAAGCCCCCCAAACCACAATTTGCTTTCTTCTAAATTCATCGGTTGGCAGGAAATGCATCGATTTTCCTCTTCGTGGCATATACACGGTAATCGGACTGAGTGCATCTTTAAAACTACTTTGCAGGGCCTGGTCAATACCCGCGCCCAATATTGCATAAGATCGCCATCGATCGTGAAGTACAAAAGAATCATCAAATGCCATACAGGTATCGATGCCCGTAATGCTTCCATAAGCATCATCTACCCCTCGAATCGTAGCAATCGATTGTTGATCACCATTGCGCAATAAAGCATGCTCTTCCAATACTTTAGACACCCGTTGCACGCCATCAATCCGGGCAAGCTGATTTACAAAAAGACTATCTGCTTGAAAAATTTTTCCTTTGCCGGCTTCAATGCGTATATCGGCATAAAACGAATCGTAAAGGCCTACTACCAAAGCTTCAAAACCATTAAACACCGATAGAATAAGTATAAATGCAGCAACACCAATGGTCATTCCCACCATACTGATAATGGAAATAATATTAATCGTATTGATAGATTTGCGCGAAAACAAATAGCGCCTGGCAAATTTCAGAGCAACCCGCATAATTAATCTTCTGCCTGTTCTAAACCATCAGGCTTGTCTTTCTTTGATTCACGAAGTATCTGCTCAATTCTATATACCTCATCCAGCGATTCATCTTTATAAAATTCCAATACCGGTATTCGCCTTAACTGATGCCTGATCCGCTTGCCCAGTTTATATCTGATTTCTGCCGAATGTAGCTTCAAACTACTAAATATTTCATCGGTATTGTCTGTATTGAAAATACTGATAAATATCCGTGCGACCATCAAATCAGGAGTGATTCTCACCTCCGAAACGGTAAGCATGGCACGGCCAAAACGAAAGGATTCTTCCCGTTCGATGAGTGCCCCAAGTTCCTGTTGAATGAGTTTTGCTATTTTCTGTTGCCTTCTTGATTCCACTTTATTGACTTGTTTGTTCGTAAAAGTAACAAACAATAGTGGTAAATTAGCTGCTTCAGCATGAAGAGTTTTTTTCGCATACTACGCTATATATCGGCCTATAGAAGTCAATTGATACTGAATATCTTTTTTAATATTCTTTCAGTTGTATTTTCCCTTTTCTCTTTATTAATGGTTATTCCATTTCTGGAAGTATTGTTTAGCCGGGTAGAACCAATTGTCAATAAACCCGTTTTCCACCTTTCGGCAGCAAACCTTCGTGATATGTTTAATTACTATGTCGGCCAAATAAAACTTGATTATGGCGAAATGGCAGCTCTGCTGTTTATTTGTTCTTTGGTACTAATTACTTCATTACTCAAAAACCTGTTTGCATTTCTTGCTTTATATGTGATGGAAACAGCCCGAGGTGGGGTGGCCCGTGATTTAAGAAATCAATTATACCGGAAAATTCTTGAACTGCCTCTTTCCTATTTTTCCAAAGAAAAAAAAGGCGATATCATGGCGCGAATGTCAAACGATGTTCAACAAATTGAAGGCTCTATGCTGCGTATTGTTGAAGTTGTTTTTAAAGAACCTTTTACAATTCTTATTTACCTTGCTACCTTGTTTATTATGCATGGCCGGCTGACGCTTATGATTCTCCTTCTTTTGCCGGTAGCAGGTCTGATAATCGGACGACTCGGTCGAAACCTTAAAAATGCATCTCAAAAAAGCCAAAGTAAATTAGGGCAATTGCTTGCCATGATTGAAGAAACCCTTTCGGGACAGCGTATTATCAAAGCATTTCATGCAGCTGATTATTTCGATCAACGTTTCAAACAGGCAAATCAAAGTTATTTTAAACTGGCACGCAGCATGGAACGGCAAACAAAACTGGCTTCTCCTTTATCAGAATTTCTCGGTACTTTGGTGGTGGTTATTGTTTTGTATTTCGGTAGCCGTTTGGTACTTCAGCATCATGCTACACTCGATCCTGAAGTTTTTATCGGTTTCATTGTTATCTTTTCTCAAATCATCAATCCTGCCAAAGCCATATCAAACGCATGGTTTTTTATTCAGAAAGGTGCCGCTTCGGTCGAACGGCTTGAACATATTCTTGATGCCGACAATAAAATAAATGAAGAGGATCATCCCATATCTATTTCAAAATTTTCTGATTGTATTCAATATCATGAAGTAGGGTTTACTTACGATAAACAAGCGGTATTGCAAAATATCCGGCTTACTATTCCCAAAGGAAAAGTTTATGCTTTGGTTGGCCAAAGTGGATCCGGAAAATCTACGCTGGCCGATTTGCTTCCCCGCTTTTACGATACCGGTAGAGGTAAAATTACCATAGACGGAAAAGATATAAAATCGTTGAAACTGGCCGATCTCCGAGGCTTAATGGGTATTGTTACCCAGGAATCCATTCTGTTTAACGATACGGTATTTAACAATATCGCTTTCGGTAATCCTGATGCCGACAAAAACAAAGTGCAGGAAGCTGCCCGCATTGCCGGTGCCCATGATTTTATTTTGCAATTGCAAGAGGGATATCAAACTATGATTGGCGACAGGGGAAACCGGCTTAGTGGTGGAGAAAGGCAGCGACTTACCATAGCAAGAGCGGTTCTCAAAGATCCACAAATATTAATCCTTGATGAAGCTACTTCATCGCTCGATACCGAAAGCGAATATTTGGTGCAAGAAGCTTTACAACGTTTAATGAAAAACAGAACTTCCATTGTGATTGCACATCGTTTGTCCACCATTCAACATGCCGATCAAATACTGGTGATGAAATCCGGAAATATTATTGAACAGGGTACGCACACGGAATTGATGCAATTAAACGGAGAATACAGCCGTATGGTAGTCTTGCAGGCTTTTTGATTATCCACCCATTTTGTCTAGAATTGCTGTCACTTGATCAATTAATTCACTCAATTTCCCTTTTTGATCATCATCTGCATCTTTCAAAAGAATTTCCAAACGTTTTTGCTCCGTGGCGAGCACGCTTAGTACTCCATAACGCGTCATCCAGCTTGGATTCATGCTTAATAAATGATCAAGCTGATGGATACTTTTATCGAATAGTGCCGGATCAAACTGACGGTTCAGGTATTTGCCATAATAAGCATACAGCGAAAACGCACTCCACCCATGATTTTGCTCAATCGCTGATACAAAAAAATCATTCTTATCGACTTCGCCCATTTTGCTATAAATAAAGGCTACACTTGTTAGTATGTTTCCGCTTAAAGAATGCTCAAATGAAGTCGATAATTGATACGCTTTGAGCGAATCGATATGGTATAGTGCAATTAGACAAGTGGACTCCACATCATAAGAACTATCCTGCAGTCCACGGATAAAAAACCCGTTTAAAACCGGATCGTTTAATTCTGATAATCGACCATAAGCTGCGTTTCTTACCCCGGCATCGATATCTGAAACTGCCATTGACTTTACTTTATTAAGTATTTTGGCAGATGTATTTTTATCCATAATCAAATCTTTCAAACCGGCTATACGAAGGCCACGGTACGATTCATTCAAGGCTTCATAAAATACAGGTACCGGTTTACCAATTTTACTTTGAATGATAAAAAGCGTATCCAAAGCTTCTATCTTATCAATAAACAAAGGTGCATGCCGGAATTGATAAATCCATGTTTCTTCTGTCTTGTGATCAGTCTTTTCACAGAGTAACATTTTTTCAGCATCGATATTGATTAAATCAGGTTTACCCTGAAAAGCCAGTATTTCAATACTATCATTCAGCTCAACAGCTATTCTTTTTTTATTATTGCCCCGGTAAACATCTATTTTCAATGGCAATCGATAGATATAATCATTATGCATACTGCTATGCTGCCGAATGCTTACCAGAGTCGAATCTTTGACTTGATCGTAATGATAAGTGATGTCTAGCACCGGGTGGCCGGGTGTGAGAAACCATTGATTGAAAAACCAATTCAAATCGAAACCACTGACGGTTTCCATCGCCAAACGCAATTGTGTCCATTCTACCGGTTGATATTTATTTTGTTCGAGGTAAAGATGCAAGCCACCAAAGAAAGCATCATCGCCCAGATATTTGCGAAGCATGTGCAAAATGCGTCCTCCTTTTTGATAAGAATGAGCATCAAAAAGTTCATCAGGGCTTCCATACTCATACCTGATTAAAGCTTTTTGTTTGTGTTCTGATTCACTAAGATATGCTGTCAAATCATGGTTTAAATGTTCATCAGCTTCCATCCGGCCATCGGCATGTTCTATCCAAAGGTATTCACCATAGGTAGCAAAAGATTCATTGAGCGAAATATTTGCCCAGGATTCACAGGTAACTAAATCGCCAAACCATTGATGAAATAATTCGTGCGATATATAGTCTTCATTATTACCGTCCAGCATTTCCCTCCGGGTTTGTTGAAGACCTTCGAAATGAATGGTTGCCGAAGTGTTTTCCATCGCTCCCGATACAAAATTATGAACTACTGCCTGCGCATATTTAGGCCACGGATAAGGCTCATCTAATATTTGCGAGAAAAAGTCAATCATTTGAGGCGTACGGCCAAAAATATCGCGTGCATATTGCTTATATTTTTGATCAACGTAATAAGAAACTTCTTTACCATGCCAATCATCACGAACTACGGCAAAATCGCTGGCCACCATTAGCACAAGATAAGCAGGCAATTCCATATTCATCACCCAATGGTCTGTCTTCAATCCGTTTTCATGGTTTTCGCTTCCTTGCAAAATACCATTGGAAAGTGTAGTTAAATAATCATCAACTGTTACATAAATTTCTGACGTAAACCGTTCATTAGGCCGGTCGATGGTCGGAAACCAACAAGATGCAAATTCAGTTTCGTTTTGTGTCCAGAATTGCCGGGGTATATCCCGGTTTGCTCCATCAGCATTTATAAAATAAATTCCTTTTTCATCGTTACCCGTCAATCCAATGGAATCAAGTGAACCGGGCTTTGCCGTATAATTAATAAAAATGGTGTACCGGTCGTTCCGGTTAAAAATTTGTCCCAAATCAATATTCAGTACTTTTCTGTCATCATATTGATAATTTAAATCGATTGTATCCTGATCGCTAATCATGGCTACCCGGTGCAAATCAAATCCTTTGGCATCGAGCTGCAACTTTTCGACAGGATAGAAATAGGGTTTCAGAATAAGGGTAGCCTGTCCATTCAAGAAATGATTATTCCAATCTGGTTCAAGCTTTAAGGAAGAATGAATTAAATCATTAATACGGGTAGCTGCCGGATGATTGCTTCCAACAGTGCTTGTATCTTCATGATGAAATTGTATTTTTGTCTGACTTGTTTGATTGATTTCTTGTGCCACAGGAGCCTGTGTTTTGCACGAAAAAGCCAGGAAGATCATCAATATGATAATAAAGTTTAGATAAGACTTATACATGATAGCAAAGATATTTAAATAAAATCTACCACTAGATTACAATATTTTATCGCCAAAGCATAATTTTAAAGCAGATGTATAAAGCAATCGTAAACGAAGCAGAAAGTTTCACCCTGGATTTCAGAGATGGATATTTTGAGCTGGATGGAAAAATCCTTGATTGGAATATCGTGCAGACCGGTCGAAAAGCCTATCATGTATTATGGAATCATCAATCTTTTCGTGCCGAAATAATACATATTGATAGCTTTGAAAAATTATTTACACTACGTATCAACGGTCATGATTTTACGGTTTCGCTGCAAGACCGCTACGACCGGCTGCTTGAAAAGCTTGATATGCAAAAAGACGATCATCAGAAAGCTTCCGATATCAAAGCACCCATGCCCGGATTGGTGAAAGATTTGCTCGTAGAAGAAGGTCAGCAATTGCAAACAGGAGATAGTATTCTTGTGCTGGAAGCCATGAAGATGGAAAATATTTTAAAAGCTGAGACCGGAGCCAAAATAAAGGAGATTTGTGTTCGTGCCGGTGATGCGGTAGAAAAAAACCAATTGCTGATTAAAATGGAATAAATCTTAGCCGATAAGTTCCCGCTTCAGTTTAATTTCAATATTTTTCTTTTTAAGAAAATCAATTGTGAAGTTTGTGATATAAGCTTGTTTTCCCAATAATTCAAGTGGATAAATACCCGCTTGTTGAAGTTTTTTCTGAGCCCATATTCTCACCATAGCTGCACAAGTGAATCCGGTAGTTCTTGCCATAGAGCTCATCCCGGACATTTTATCAAAGCGATCGAAAATATCGTAAGTATAGCGTACTTGCCGGCCGGATTCATTTCCCTCAATCAATACTTGCATTACGGTAAACTCTTCTTCCCCATC
>JAJRWN010000064.1 GCA_024276745.1 Bacteroidota bacterium | reverse complement strand
CCGGTTGTACAGCCAGCGATTCGGTAAATGTTGTAATTATACCCACGCAGGCAGTTGATGCAGGCAGCAATATTTCGATATGTAAGGGTTCAAACACACAATTAAGTGCTACAGGTGCTATACAGTATCAGTGGGATGCGAATCCTGCACTTTCCTGTCTTGGCTGTCCTGATCCTATAGCCAGTCCATCGAAAAGTATGTATTTCTACGTAAACGGAACAAGTGTACAAGGATGTCAGAGTAGAGATTCAGTTTGGATAGAAGTAAAAGCAAATCCCATCATAAAGGTTAGTGCCGATACACTTGTTTGCCCCGGCAACCAAGTTCAATTGCATGCTAGTGGTGCCTTACAGTATGAATGGTATCCTGCACCGAAACTCAATTGTTCTTTTTGCCCCGATCCGATTATATATCCGATAAAATCAGGCATTTACTACGTAACGGCACAAGATACCAACGGATGCGAAAGCCATGATAGTATTATTGTATCGGTTCATCAAACATTACCATTGTCTTTCAGTGGCAACACAAGTATCTGCAAAGGAGATCAAACAAAAATAACAGTACAAGGTGCACAAAGCTATTTATGGTCGGGAGCTGCTATTTCCTGCGATACCTGTGCAGAACCTGTACTTTCGCCACAAAGCAACCAATGGTATCATGTTCAGGCTACAGGAATAAATGGATGTACGATTGAAGACTCGATATTTATTCAGGTTCATGATTTACCGGGTTTAACGGTAAGCAAGGATACCAGTATTTGCCAGGGTAGCAATCTGCAATTATTTGTTTCCGGTGCGTCCAAATATCAATGGTCGGCAAATAATGCACTTAGTTGTATAAGTTGCCCCGATCCGTATGCATCTCCTTCATCAACAAGTATTTTCCAGGTAACAGGTTCGAATCAGTATGGATGCAAGAGTACAAAATCAATAATGGTAAATGTAAATCCACTACCATCGGTAGGAGTAAGTTCTGATGATACCGTTTGCTCAGGTAATAATATCATGGTACAAGCCAATGGTGCAGATTCTTATACCTGGCAACCGATAAATTTGGTTGTTACAAGCGGAATGCAATCTGCTGTTTTACATCCTTTAGTAACCACTACATTTACCGTAGTTGGTGTTGATTTGAATGGTTGTACAGATAGCAATACCGTAAAAATATATGTACAGAATGCAGCCAATATTGTTGTAAGTGCTGATACATCGATATGTCATGGTTCATCCACCACTTTGAACGCTTCCGGTGGAAGCAGCTATACCTGGCTACCGGGTACCGGGCTCGATTGTACGCATTGTTCAAGTCCGAAAGCCAGCCCTTCTACTTCCACAACCTACACCGTTCAGGTAAGCGATCCGTTCGGATGTCCGGGTAGTGCATCGGTAAAAGTTTCGGTGAATCCTTTACCCGGAATTATCGTTAGTGGCGATCAAACAATATGTGCCGGAGATCAGGCTCAGCTTGAGGCGAATGGAGGTGTACAATATCATTGGATACCGGCAAAGAGTTTAAACACACCTAATAAACCCCTAACATTGGCCTCACCACTGTCAAGCACACGCTACACGGTTGTGGTAACATCAGCAAAAGGATGTATCGATTCGGCAAATACTTTGATCCGGGTGAATCATGCACCTATGGTTTCAATTAGTGAGGATACGGCAATATGTAAAGGGACATCAGTAAAATTAGAAGCAGGAGGGTCCTATTTTTATTCATGGACACCGGTTCTATATTTGGACAATCCAAATGCAGCCATGCCGGTAGCCACACCACTTTCTAGCACAATCTATTCTGTAAGCATTGCCGATTCGGCAGGTTGCAGCAAGGATACCACGGTATTGGTTTCGGTGATTGAACCGGCCAATCCAAAAATTTCAAACGACACATCAATCTGCAAGGATGGTATGGCAATGCTACATGCTCAAAACGGCATTGAATATAGCTGGACACCCACAGCCGGATTAGATTGTCCTTCATGTGCGCAACCTAATGCAAACCCTATACAGTCAACTAATTACCATGTAGAAATTATTGATATCAACGGATGTAAGAATATCGACTCTCTTTGGATATATCTGCTACCCGGCCCTAATCTTGATGCGGGTGAAGATATCTACATAAAAGAAGGAGGAAGCGTTCAACTTCATGCAAGCGGTGCGGATTATTATTATTGGACTCCGGGCTATTGGCTTGATAATCCGGGTATTTCAAATCCACTGGCAAGTCCTTTAGATACGATTACCTATACGGTTATAGGTAGCAACGAAAATGGTTGTAGTGCTTCTGATGAGTTAACCATTTACTTGTATAAGGATGCAAAAATCAGTATTCCAAATGCGTTTTCACCAAATCATGATGGATTGAATGATATTTTTAAAATCAAAATTAGTCAGGATTTTACCCTTGAGAGATTCATGATTTTCAATCGCTGGGGTGAAATGGTTTTCTCTACCAACGATTCGAATGCCGGTTGGGATGGATACTTCAACGGATATGCACAGCCTATCGGGGCTTATGTTTACGTAATTTCGGGGTATTCATCATCAGGCGAAAAGCTACAAAAAACCGGCAATATTACCTTAATAAAATAATAGTGTATTAAATTCTTTTGCCTGTACAGAAATTTATTGTTTCGATACTTTCTTATTGGCTGATTTTGATACTTTTTTAGTTGAGTTACTTTTTATAAAGCTCATTTTCAGGCAATCGGCATCTTTATCATAATCTACCTTGATAATTTTTCCTACTTTTTTCCCACGGATATTCAAGATTTCGGAAGCCAGCATATCTTCAAGATATTTTTGTATAGCCCGGTTTAGCGGTC
The DNA here is from genome assembly GCA_024276745.1 of Bacteroidota bacterium. Taxonomy (GTDB): domain Bacteria; phylum Bacteroidota; class Bacteroidia; order Chitinophagales; family S012-47; genus JAJRWN01. The sequence continues at coordinate 10,634 of JAJRWN010000064.1, read as the reverse complement.
TGGCACCAAACTGAGGATCATAGCCTTTTTTGGATAAAAATTCTTTTGCTTTAGTGGATAAGTTCAAATTATAGCCAAGTTTATTGACACGCTCGAACACATCTTTCATGGCGATGTCAATTATTTTATAAATATGCTTTTGATTTAAGGAATTAAAAATCACCACATCATCGATCCGGTTAAGAAATTCAGGTGAAAAGGTTCTTTTTAAAGAATTTTCAATAACAGATTTTGAATATTGGTCGGCTCCTTTGGTTTTGGCGGATGTAGCAAAACCAACGCCTTGCCCGAAGTCTTTTAATTGTCTTACACCAATATTTGAGGTCATAATAATAATGGTATTTTTAAAATCTATTTTCCGGCCCAGACCATCGGTCAAGGTTCCGTCATCGAGTACTTGCAGCAAGATATTAAAAACATCAGGATGAGCTTTTTCAATTTCATCGAGCAAAATCACTGAATAAGGCTTGCGTCTTACTTTTTCAGTAAGCTGCCCTCCTTCTTCGTAGCCAACATAGCCCGGAGGTGCTCCAATAAGGCGACTCACCGAAAATTTCTCCATGTATTCACTCATATCAATCCGGATCAAAGCATCTTCGGTATCAAACAGATAGCGAGATAAAGCTTTGGCCAATTCTGTTTTTCCTACACCGGTAGGGCCTAAGAAAATAAAAGAACCAATTGGTTTTTTAGGATCTTTCAATCCTACCCTATTACGTTGAATAGCTTTACTCACAACTGCAACTGCCTCTTCCTGGCCGATCAGTTCTTTTTGAATATCATCGCGCATGTGTACAAGGCGTTTGCTTTCTTTCTGGGCAACCCGCTTCACAGGTATGCCGGTCATCATAGCAACAACCTCTGCAATATCTTCTTCGCTTACGGGATAACTTTCATTTTTTATTTCTTCATCCCAATCTTTTTTAGCCTTTGCAAGGTCATCTTGTAGCTTCTTTTCCGTGTCGCGCAATCGAGCTGCTTCTTCATAGCGCTGACTGTTTACAACTTGAAATTTTTGAACTTTTATTTCTTCGATTTTTTGTTCAATATCTAAAACCATTTGTGGTACATGAATATTTTTTAAATGTACCCTTGCTCCTACTTCATCAAGCACGTCAATAGCTTTATCAGGTAATAGCCGGTCGGTAATATATCTGTTGCTTAAGTTTACACAGGCTTTTATGGCATCATCGCTATACTTCACATTGTGATAATCTTCATATTTTTCTTTAATCTGCCTTAGTATGTCAATGGTTTCATCTGCTGAAGGTGGTTCTATCAATACTTTTTGAAACCTGCGATCCAGGGCGCCATCTTTTTCGATATACTGCCGGTATTCGTCTAATGTTGATGCACCGATGCATTGCAATTCTCCTCTGGATAAGGCCGGTTTGAATATATTAGAGGCATCAAGCGATCCGGTGGCACCGCCTGCTCCAACGATGGTATGAATTTCATCAATAAACAATATGACATCCCGGTTTTTTTCCAGCTCGGTCATAATGGCTTTCATACGTTCTTCAAACTGACCGCGGTATTTGGTTCCGGCTACCAAAGCGGCCAAATCGAGCATTACTATTCGTTTATTAAACAACACTCTGGATACCTGACGGGATTTTATTCTCATGGCTAAACCTTCAACAATAGCTGTTTTACCAACACCCGGTTCACCAATTAATATCGGATTGTTTTTCTTTCTTCTGCTTAATATTTGTGATACTCTTTCAATTTCAGTTTCGCGTCCAACAATAGGATCCAGTTTTGCTTCTTCCGCCAGTAATGTTATGTCCCTGCCAAAATTATCCAGTACCGGTGTTTTTGATTTACTAGTTCCTTGTTTTCTTTTCGACCGGGGACCTTGCGGAATATCTTCTTCCGATTCTTCATCGAAAGGTTCGTTAGGGATTCCACTGGTGGGTTTGTTTTTTAAGTAATCCAATTCAGCTTTAAAAGTATCGTAATCCACTTCAAATTGATTTAATACTTTGGTAGCAACATTATCTTTATTTTTTAAAATCGAAAGCATCAGATGTTCGGTACTCACTATTTCACTTTTACACAATTTAGCTTCCAATACGGTAATCTTTAATACTTTTTCGGCCTGTCTGGTCAGTGGTAAACTGCTGACATTATTCTCTGATGAGCTGGTTTTATCCCGGGTTGCACTTTCAATGGATTTACGTACCAATACCATATCTAAATTGAGTGATTTCAATACCTGGATAGCTGTACTTACTCCTTCGCGTATCATTCCCAACAGCAAATGTTCTATACCAATATATTGATGTTTCAAACGCATAGCTTCTTCTCTGCTGTTTGAAATCACTTCTCTAACTTCGGGTGAAAATTTAGCTTCCATAATAACCTTCGCTTCAATACATAAACAAATATCGTTAAATACTAAAAACTTATTGTAGATAATATTAACTGTAAAATAAACTATAAAATTACAACAGTCAAGTATCAGAACAAATTCCGTTTGATAAAAAATACACTAATTTTATAAAGATTGTTAAAGTTTTCATCGCATTGTGATAATATTGTTAAACATTTTCAATGTATCTTTACGCTTAAGATCAAATAGTATTTCATCATGAAATTTTCGATTGATAAGAAAGAAAAATATTGTGTTTTTAAATTGCAGGAGTCTAAATTAAATTCACTGATTGCACCAAAATTGAAATCAGAAATGGTTCTTTTGAATGCAGAAGGTATTAAGAATATCATTATTGATTTAGCAGAAGTACAATTTATCGATTCATCGGGCTTAAGTGCCATTTTGGTAGGCAATCGTTTATCTCAGGATTCAGAAGGATCTTTTGTGCTCACTAATATTAATGAAAGTATTGCCCGCTTAATACGAATTTCACAATTGCAGGATGTGCTCAACATTATTCCTACATTATCGGAAGCTATCGATTTTGTATTGATGGAAGAATTAGAAAGGGATTTGAAAGCTGATGAATGAAATTTGAAGTAAGCATTTTGGGTAGCAATTCTGCCATTCCGGCTTTTGGTCGTCATCCAACTTCACAAGTACTTAATCATGATGAACAACTGTATTTAATAGATTGTGGTGAAGGAACGCAAATGCGTTTTAAATCACTGGGCATTAAGTATAGCCGGATAGAACATATTTTCATTTCCCATTTGCATGGTGATCATATTTTTGGATTAATTGGTTTGCTGACTTCTTTCAATTTATTAGGGAGGCAGAAAGCCTTGCATATTTATGCACATCTTCCATTGCAGGAATCTATTCATCAACAACTTCAGATTGGTAAAACAAAATTAAATTATTTATTACAATTTCATCCAATCGAGCCTGATAGTACCGGTATTTTATTCCAATCAAGCAAATTAAAAGTATTTACCTTTCCACTTTCACACAAAATTGATTGTAATGGATTTTTGTTTGAAGAAATATTCAAATTAAGGAAATTTAATCCTGAAAAAGCAGCTGTTTTTAATATTCCCAAAGAGCATATTCCGGCTATCAAAGAAGGGGCAAATTTTGTAATGGAAGACGGAACGGTGATTGCTAATGAGTTAATCACAGAAGCGGCAAAGGCTTGTCGTAAGTATGCCTATGTGACCGATACCGAATACTTGGAATCAATCATTCCTTATATTCAAGGAGCAGATTTATTATATCATGAGGCTACTTTTGATAATTCACTGGAACAAAGAGCTGCTGCCACAAAACACAGTACCAGTACTCAAGCAGGTATGATGGCAAAGAAAGCCGGAGTAAAAAAATTAATTGTCGGGCATTTTTCGGCTAAGTACAAATCTTTAGAGGGTTTACTCAAAGAGGTTCAGGAAATATTTCCCAATGCCGAATTGGCTTTGGAAGAAAAAGTATTTGCGATTTAGTTTTCCCGTTTCAAATCAAATTTATCTATTTTATTGTATAAATGGCTTCTTTGAATATCGAGTTCATCGGCTGTGCGCGACACATTCCAGCCATTGCGTTTGAGTTTATGTTCGATAAATTCTTTTTCAATAAAATCTTTAAAATCCTGAAAGCGGTGAAAACGGTCGTAAAGTCTGACGGGACTTTCATTGGCCATAGGAGCAGTAACATATTTTTTTACTTCATCTTCAGTAATTTTATCATCACTCAAAATCACTAAGCGTTCAATGATATTTCTCAGTTCTCTGATATTACCTGTCCATTGAAATTCCTGTAAAGCTGCAATTGCTTTTGGTGTAATAACTTTATAAGGAATTCCATTGTCTTCGCAAATCTCTTTAACAAAACGGTCGGCCAATAGTGGAATATCATCTTTTCTTTCGTTTAAGGAAGGTACATGGATAAGAATAACACTTAACCTATGATACAAATCCATACGAAAACGTTTTTCATCAATTTCGGCCAATAGGTCTTTATTGGTAGCGGCAACAACTCTTACATCTACAGGAATATCTTTATCAGCCCCTACCCTGGTAATTTTATTTTCTTGTAAAGCTCTCAGCATTTTCGATTGTGCAGCCAGGCTCATATCTCCAATTTCGTCCAGAAAGAGGGTCCCTCCATTGGCTTGTTCAAATTTTCCAATCCGCTGTTTGATAGCAGATGTGAAAGCTCCTTTTTCGTGACCAAACAATTCGCTTTCGATAAGCTCCGATGGTATAGCGGCACAATTCACTTCAACAATAGGCCCATTGGCACGCGAACTTTTTTCATGTATCCAGCGGGCAACCAATTCTTTACCGGTACCATTGGCTCCGGTAATCAGCACCCTTGCTTCGGTAGGGGCTACCCGTTCAATAGTTTCTTTTATCTGAGCAATAGAAGGTGAATCACCGATAATTTCTCTTGTCTTACTTACTTTCCGCCTTAGTACTTTGGTTTCTGTTACCAGTTTGGTTTTGTCCAGTGCATTGCGTATGGTAATCAACAGGCGGTTTAAATCTGGTGGTTTAGATACATAATCATAAGCCCCGTTTTTTACAGCTTCAACGGCAGTATCGATATTGCCATGTCCTGATATCATAATAATAGGAACATCCGGAATAATTTCCTGTGCTTTTCCAAGTACCTCCAGCCCATCCATTTGAGGCATTTTTATATCCAGCAATACTGCATCGTATTTCCCAGATTTAATCTCCGCCAATCCGTCTTTACCATTGTCGGATTCCGATACGGTATATTTTTCATATTCCAGAATTTCACGCAGTGTTCTGCGTATACTTTTTTCATCATCTACTATTAATATATTAGGCATAATACTGTTTTCGGATTTATTAATATTTATCAGTATGGATTACTTTTCCATTTTCATCATATTCTTTCCAGTTACCCACTTTGTTGCCATCTTTATATTGACCTTTTAGTTTGATTGAGCCATTTTCGAAATATTCCAGATATGATCCCGCATATTTTCCCATAATAAATTGTCCTTTACTCATCAGTTCACCGGTATTATAATAAGTTGAAAAGGGTCCGTTTGGAACACCGTTGGTAAAAACGTATTTAGCTGTTACATTTCCATTTTGGTAATACCATTGTGCCTGTCCGTTTTTTTGATCATCAACATAGGTAAACGTTTGAACCGGTTTTCCATTAGAATAATAACTTGTTTTTTCACCATTAAGTTTGCCGTTTTTATAATACTCTATGCCTTTTAAGCGGGCATTAGAATCATATTTATGTCTCCATCCGTTGAGTGCATCGTTCAGATAATATTCTTCTTTGACAAGCATTCCCCTCGGATTAAGGGTAAGACTTGCTCCATTGAGTTGACCGTTTCGATATTGCCTATAACTTACCGGAGCTCCTTTATCGTTGTATTGAATCCAGGTACCATCATTTTTATTATTGCGAAATTCCTGATGTTCAACCAATACTCCACTGCTATTGTATAAATCGAGAATAGTAAGTGAAGGATCGGCATCCAAGGTACGGGTTATGGTATCGCTTGCCGTAGCCGGTACATTTTGAGCTACAATTAAATGAAAAGGAAGCAGGAAAAATACTGATAATAAGATCAATTCTTTACGCATAATAAACAATATTTTATAGTTAAGTAATTCAACGACACAAAGAAAAATGACTGCAAACCTGTAAGCCGGGTTCTGTATTTTATCAATCGACAAAATGTCTGCCATTTATCTGGAACATTGATTGCCCAATGCTTCTAGCAGCCTACCCGCTGCGTCACCCCCCCTGAAGGAAGTATTGAACGAGCCATTCTTTATTTGCATATTATACAAATAACGCAGCCTATTTGGCCTTACAACCCATAAGGTTTACCCGCCAGAGATATTACTACCCGTGGCCGTGGTCTCTTACACCACGTTTTCACCCTTATTCCGGTAAAACCGGAACGGTTATTTTCTGCGGCACTTGCTGTCACCGATTGCGCGATGCCTGTGGTTTCCCACAGTATGGTGCTCTGTGTTGCCCGGACTTTCCTCATTGATATCTATGCAGATATCAACGCGACAGACCGGTTTGCAGTCAAAGATCTTTAACGAAGCTAAATTAATGGTATTGTACCATTAAGTAGTCACTTTAAGCGAATTTCTGTAGCACCAAATCCATATTTATGGTGATACTGATTGACAAATTCAAAATCCGGATAATCTTCACGCAAGATTCGATGAATATGATCACGCAATATACCCTTACCTTCGCCATGAATAATATAAATAATAGGAATCTGAAGCAATATGGCCCGGTTTAAATATCGTTCAAAAGCTCTGATTTGAATATCCAAAATATGTTGGTTTCCCGGACGATTTCCGGGTTTTATTAATTTTTCAATATGCAAATCAATTTCATTAGAGAAATGTGCTCTTTTTTCGGGTAATGATTTTTCACTTTGTTTGTTGGCAGGCAAACGCTTTCTCTCCTTTAATATCTGCAATTCCCGCAATGATGCGGCCGGCTTGGTCTTAAGTTTATCCAATAAAACATAATAAATGCCTTCCCGGTTATGAAATGCATTGTCCACTATATTGGCATGAAAAGACCTGGCTCTTACTTTTCGAATAATCCGGTAAGTACTGATGTATTTAAGCGGAGAATCCCATAATTCCAGATCCAGTATAAAATCAGGCCTGTCGTTCAATGATTGATGTTGTAAAGAGCCGGCATAATATGTTTCATTAATACCCACTACATCATTTTTAACCCATACCGATTTATTATATAAACAACAGTTTAGGCTAAATTCAAGCACATATGGTAGTGTATTCATCAGGTAAATATCATACTTCACCGGCTGATCATCTTGATTGAGAACAGGAAGGAAAACAAGTGCTATATGCGGTTTTAATGGTTTTTTCATTAGTAGCATCAAAACTAATTAATATTTTCTGATATACCATAAACAGACCGGACAAACAAATGCATCGGTAAACAAATGAACCTTTAGATTTGCCGGTATGAAAAGCTTGAACGCAAAAGCATGGCAAACTGCACAGCGACTGGAAATTACCTGGTGGCAATCGTATTTATCCAGGCAGAACCTTGATTCCTATCGTGCATGGAAACTGGCATATTGGCAAAAAATCTTAAAAGATATTGAATATTTGTTTCCACAAAATGCCATACGGGTTTTGGATGCCGGCTGTGGCCCTTCAGGTATATTTATGGCTTTACCAAACAAAGAGGTAACGGCTGTTGACCCACTTATAAAACGTTATAATCAATTCTCTTTCCTCAATTCTGATGATTACCCACATGTTCGTTTCGAAGCGTGCCCATTTGAAAGTTTTGATATCGGACAGCCTTATCCGGTAGTTTTCGCCATGAATGCCATCAATCATTTCAGAGATATCGAGGCCAGCGTCAGGAAATTGATACAATGCACTGCTGAAGACGGTTTGCTGGTAATCTCAATAGATGTTCACCGCTACAAATCATTAAAGCATTTATTAAGATTAATAAAAATTGACCGGATGCATCCCTGGCAGTTTGATGGCTCGGAATACAGAAGCATGTTTCAACAGAACGGGGTAGAATTGAAGTATGAAAATCTGATCAAGAAAGGGTTTGTATTTAACCACTGTTTGATGGTATTTGCTAAAAAACGAAAATAATTTACCCCATCAGCACCCCATCTGGCTTCGAGTATTTTTGTTGGTACAAGCGCATCATTAAAAAAAACACAATCCATTTACGACACCAAATTGATTTGGATTTAGTTGATATTGTCTGAACCGCTATAATAACAGTTGAAGACCGATTTCCGGATTGAGAAATAATTGACAATAAGTGCCAAAGCAAGCAAGAATATGCCGGCCACTATGGATAAGTAATGAACAGATGAAGCTGCCGACATACCCAGTTTGTTCATCCACCAGACAAGGGTAAGATGCAACAATATGAATAAAATACAGGCAATAATGGCACTCCCCAAAGCATATCGCAGTAAAAACCTAAACAAATTCTTTGTCAATATGGGTGGAGCATAACCAATTATAATCAATAAACTCAATTCTTTTTTAGACTGTACAATACTCAGCCGGAGGCTTAACACAAAGATTAATATCGACAAAGCAGTGAATACAATACCCATTACCGAGCCCAAAGACAAAACAAGGGTAGCCATTTGTTTCAAAATCCCGTTTTTAGGTGTTTCATTTCTTGTTTCCAATTTATTTTCTTCCAGAAAATGCAGCCATGCCGGATCAGAAGCATCGATCAACTGAACAGCAATTTTGCTTATATTTTTATGAGGGCCCCGGCCATAATTTCTATTAGCCCAACGCATAAAATTATCAGGAATAATAATACTCGGAACGCGCTGACTAAAGCCAACAATCCGGGCTTCCAAAGGGAGTGTATCTCCGTATCCCAAGAGAGTTAAGTGCAATGGAATTTCGCGCAATATTTCAGGCGAAACCTGGGGTAAATCATACAGGATAGTGACATTGAAATTATACAAATCAAGAAAATCGCGTGACATCATCACCGGAACAACGGTATCGCCAATATTCCAAAACCATCCATCGGGTATAGTATCTAAAAAATTATCAGGTACCGATTCAAAGAAAAGATCGGCATATATATTTAGTTTTTCATTCAGATCGGTTGAAAAGTTAAAGGTATTCAACCTAAACGGCACAATCGCATGCACGCCTTTAAAATCTCTGATTGTTTCAATATCATTTTGTGTAAATCCGGCAGCACTAAAATTTTTACTAAACAAATTTAATGAGTTGGCAACTTCTACTTTTTTATACACAATTTCTACATCATAAAGGCCTTTTTTTCCACCGGCTTTACGCAAAGTGTTTTGAATATCGAAATAAAACTGAACGGCAAACAACACGAAAAGCAAGCCTATACCAAAACCGGCAGATGCCGCCAGCATAGTACCATTACGTTTTACGGGATGATAGACTTTTTGTAAAAGTTGCTTGCTCATAATTTCAAATTATAATCATAATCAAAGCACTTATCGGTATGTAATTGACAGGCTATTAAACCGGCATTATTTTTTTTGCACGATTCTTTTATCAGTCCAACGGCAGCTTCACGGTTATCCCGATCTAGATGGCTGAAAGGTTCATCGAGTATTAAATAATGAAAGGGTTGCAGCAATGCACGGATTAAAGCTACTCTTTGCCTTTCGCCTATGGACAGACTGGCAACTTTTTGAATCAATTTATCGGCAATATGTAAAGCCGAAGCCATCTCTATGATCTCATCGGTAGAATAATTACCGGTTAAGGCAGCTTTTATTTCTAAATTTTCTAATACATTAAGATTCGTAAATAAACGCAAATCCTGAAAAACAATGCTTATTTTGTTTTTTCGCAAAGCTGTCCACCTTTTCCATGAAAAAGAACGGCTGTTATCGGCATCGAACAATAAAGCACCTTTAAAATCTTTTCTCAAACCATATAAGATATGAGAAAAAGTGCTTTTACCCGTACCGCTGGGTGCCGATACTTGTATTTTGTCTCCCGGCTCTATGTTGATGCTTTTGTTCCATACTTCTGAGTGGCTTAAATCTCTTTCAAGCAATGGTAAGGGTATGATATTTTGAAATGAAATTTTCAAATTAATAATGCTAATTATTGAATAAGGAAGCACCCAAAGCACCCATGGAAGTTTGAATAATGGATTGCAAACTATTCTTCTTTTTATCCATTAGATAGAGGTATATATCTCCCGTATTATGAAAATCACCTTGTTGATTTTGATAAATCACGAGTTTGTCAAACGATTGAAGGGCATCAAGCAATTCTTGCGATACATTTTCGCTATGATTATTAGTAAGTATTTCATCTAACTGCTGAAAATCAACTATTAATGCACCTTGATTATTATCAAAATCATGTTCAATGTCAGCATCCAGATTTCCGTCTGCTTCATAATCTTTCATGCTCATTTTACTTCGGTAGGCAGGATTGGTAGAAAATATCCATGCTTTGGGTTGTAAGACCATGTATTGCCTGACAGAATCCATGAAATGCTCTTTCATTTCAACGGAATCGAGCACAATATTTTCTTTTAAATTGCTTAAAAATCCGCTAGAGTCCTTAATACCGGCTACCAGCAAAACAGATGGTTTCCGGTTTTCAGATCCGGCCTTATCAGGGCTAATAAAACCATCAAAACTAAAGAGCAGATCACCGGTAAATTTGTTGAATATATTTTTGATATTATCCTT
>JAJRWN010000063.1 GCA_024276745.1 Bacteroidota bacterium | reverse complement strand
TTTAATTCCTCGACCGAAATTCGCTATACTATTTCCTATAAAACATTTGTTCAACTGGCAATATTTGATACCACAGGTAGACAGGTTGCTTTACTTGTCAACCAAACCCAGGAACCCGGACAAAAGTCTGTATTATGGGACTGGAGAGACAGCAACGGGAAGATTGCCAGCAGTGGCGTGTATATTTGCATATTGCGTACTGATAGCTATATCCTTCATAACAAAATGCTAATATTGCATTAGAGATCATTTGGAGAAATCGAAATGAAGTTAATAAATAATCGACTTGCCGGGACGTATCTTTTGTATATTTCTGTCCTGATATTATTAGGAATACAGATGCTTTCCGGGGCAGCCTATTATGTTGCCTTAAACGGGTCGGACGATAATGACGGGTCAGTAAATGCTCCGTGGAAAACAATTATGTACAGCATTCAAAACTCCGGGCCTGGAGATACAATACTTGTTCGCGGCGGTAACTATCCCGAACAAGACGAAATTTGGATTCAGAATTCTCTCTCACAGGGAGGCGCACCGAGAAAATGGAAAACGATCAAGGCTTTCCCCGGTGAGATTGCAAAAATATCACAAAGGATTCTTGTTGATGCAGATTATGTCCGCATTGAGGGATTTTATCTCAGCGATGGAAATGCTATTATCGTATGGGAAGAGGATAGTCCCACCAGCCACGTACAGATACTCAACAATCATTTTTCAGGAAGATATAATGTCTATGCTGGGGCTATTGATTTTAAAGGATCTTTTGGATTGATTCAAGGGAACCGACTTGAATTAGAACCGACGACAACGAATGATCATGGCATTTACGTTATGAGCGGATCTCATAATATCGTTAGAAATAATTATATTAGCGGAACGATGGGTTATGGTATACATGTTTATGATGAAAATAAATATCAATACTTGGGGCAATATAATCCAAAAATAAAGAACATAATTATAGAAAATAATCTGGTTAAAGCTTCCCATGCCCGCAGTGGCATTATCGTCTCCGCCGGGGAAAGCAATTCTCTGGCAATAGAAATAGATAGTGTTTTAATCCGGAATAATGTTGTTATAAAGAATGCTCAAAATGCTATAGTTGTAAATGGCTATGGAAAGATTCGGAATGCTAATATTTACAATAATGTTTTCTACGAAAATAGCAAAGGGATATTAGTAGATGGCGTTGATGTTGATAGCATTGCGATTATCAATAATATTTTTGCGAAAAATGGAAAAAACATAAGCATTGAAAATGTCTCCCATTTTGTGATTAGCCATAATTTATATTGGAGGCCTGAATCAGTTGGCTCTGGCTTAAGTGACGATTATGCTGTTTTGGGCGATCCTTTATTTGTAAGCCCGGATAAAGAGAACTTTCATCTTCGGAAAAGAAGTCCTGCTATTGATAAGGGCATTTTTGTAGGTTTGCCTTTTGAGGGCAAAGGTCCTGATATTGGTGCTTTTGAGTATAGTGGGGCACTTGCAACAGAATTGATGTTTTTTAATGCTCAACAAAAAAACAATCAAGTTGTATTGACCTGGCAAGCAGCGCTGGAATACTATTTTGCCGGCTTTGAAGTGGAACGCAGCCTTGATAATGTAAACTTTATTAAAGTAGGTTATATCCCGCCTGGGCAATCAGCTCCTCAACAATACAGATTTGTCGATAACACTGTTAAAAATAGTTTATATTATTATCGCCTTAAGCTTTTGTTAGCAAATGGTGATACACGGTATTCTTCCGTTATTAAAATAAAAATATCAAAAGTATCTGATTTTAATCTCGAGCAGAACTACCCGAATCCTTTCAATTCCCGTACAAAAATTAAATTTTCAATCGGTCATTCGGCTTGGGTGGATTTGAAGATCTATGCTCCTTCGGGCCAGTCTGTTAAAACATTGATGAAAGGGCATCAAGCATCCGGACAAAAGGCAGTATTCTGGGATGGGACGGACGACAAGGATAATAATGTGGCAAGCGGTCTTTATCTATATGCTCTTAGAGTGGGAAACTTTACAAAAACCAAAAAGATGTTGTTGTTGAGATAGTATCATAAGCCATGAGTAAAATAGACTTAACCTTTGAGGTGGATTATGAAGATTTACAAAAAATTATTTAGAGGCTTCGGCCCCCTATCTTTTTCTCGTCCTCCTCTACTTTTGCTTTTTGTGTTTACCACTTGCTCCTTTGCCTCGGCCCAAACGCTTCCTATTATTGCTGATCACACATACTCAGATCTTTCGGACATCCCTGACTCGTGGATTGAATATGTAAAGAAAAATATTAAAATCTATTACGGCCATACATCTCATGGCACGCAAATTCCTGTTGGACTTGAGAGGATTGAAACAAAGTTAGGATCAAAATACAACGTTGCAATTGGCTGGTCATTGCCGAATGAAGAGGGGGCTTTATGTATCCGTGATCGAAGTGATACGTATGATCCCGATGATTTTTTTCCGACCGTACCGGATGCTTTAGCAGAGAATCCAGAAATTAATGTTGTTATTTACGGTTGGTGCGGACAGACCGGCGATGACAACTGGCAGGATTTGTTGGATAGTTACATTAATGATATAAAAACCTTACAACGGCAATATCCGAATGTAACTTTTGTTTATATGACGGGTAATGCGCAAGAGACGGACTGTTCAGGCTGCAATAGATATTTGTTCAATAGTGCTCTAAGAGATTCAGTGAAGAAGAATAATCAAGTCCTTTTTGATTTTGCTGATCTTGACTGCTGGTATAATGACGAAACAAACAGTTACATCTCGCCAAGTTGGTGCACATGTGCCGATTCGAGTGTTCCCTTGCAACATCCTCACTATGATGGTGATGAGGCAGGGCACACAACTTATGAGAGTTGCGAGAATAAAGGAAGAGCCTTCTGGTGGATGCTGGCTCGGATAGCTGGATGGAGCGATGTGGTGCCTGTGGAATTGATCTCGTTTGAAGCATTTGCTATTAATAATGCTGTACTGCTTAAATGGCAGACTGCTTCAGAGTCGAATAACTTTGGTTTTGATGTTCAACGGAGTAATGATGGAGAGAATTTTAAGAAAATCGGTTTTATACAAGGGCACAATACCACATCGAATTCGCAGGAATACTGCTTTCAAGATAAGACAATTAAAACAGGGGAAAAATATTTTTACTGTTTAAAACAAATAGATTTCAATGGAAATATTAGCTATTCTCCAATTATAAAGATAAGCATTGATCAACTTCATCAATTTAGCCTGTATCAGAATTATCCCAATCCATTTAATCCGACAACAGAAATTGCATATAATTTACCCGAAGCAACGCACGTTCAACTTGTAATCCTGAACTTGGAGGGAAAAGAGGTTGCTACAATAGTAGATAAGGAACAGACGCCTGGTTTGAAAAGAGTGGTATGGAACAGCCGAAATAAAAATGGCAACACGCTTGCAAGTGGGATATATTTTGTACAATTAAGGTGTAAGGGACTCTGTTTGACTCAAAAAATGGTTTTAACAAAATAGAATTCAGTCTGAAAAAGCTGATTTTTTATCATTCTTGTTTTTGAATAATGTTCTTTCTGATCCTTCACATCCCCATCTTTCCCAGCAAACCCTAAACCCCGAAAAATTTTCCTTGACAT
>JAJRWN010000062.1 GCA_024276745.1 Bacteroidota bacterium | reverse complement strand
GATAGCTGAAATATAATCTGCTTTTAACAAATCCATGGATACGGTGATTTCGCTAAGTTTCATTTCATATTTTCCGGCACTTACCACCACTTGCTCAAGCATTTCCTGCCGGGGTTTTAATTTGATTAATATGCTTTGTGGATTTCCACCTTGCTTGTTGATATGAAGTATTCGATTTTCATAACCGGTAAATCGGATCTCAATATGATCAAACTGATCGGGAATAACAAGGCTGAATCGACCCTCAAAATCGGTGCTAGTACCTTGAAGATTGGGGAGAATAACATTGGTACCGACCAGGGATTCACCACTGACACTATCAATTATCTTACCGTTTAATACAATCTCCTGAGCTTGTGAACATATTGATACCCCAATAAATAGTAAGTAAATCAGGATCGGTTTTCTACTGCTCATGAATGTATGACTTTAAAATAAAACTACGATTTTTCACACTAATCCACCAAAACGATTTTGAGTTTTAGTAAATAATACTGTACCTTGTTTTTCAAACACTGTATATGAGAAAATATATTTACACCCTACTACTCGTTTTTATTTATCCTGTCACTATTATTCAAGCACAAGTATGCCAGCCCGACACGAGCATCACTAAGCCGGGAATCTATCCTGATAGTGCTACCGGTTTACCAATGGCTACAGAGAATCAGTATTGGGAACAGGATATTACCGTTATCGTTCCGGTTGATACCATTATTGATATTGGTAGCGGTCCGATGTTGGCTATTATTGATTCGGTACGTTTGTTACAGCTAAGAAATCTACCCTCGTGGCTTACCATTACCTGCGATCCGCCTACTTGTGCATTTCCAGGAGGTGAAAGGCATTGTGCTAAAATTTCAGGTACTCCTCCAATAGGATCAGCCGATACTAATGTGATTGATATCATTGTCAGGTATTTTGTCAATATTCAATCATTTCCTTTTGCTCAAAACGATACAACCTTTGCTTATTATACGCTTATTACTCAAAATGCTACAGGTTTGTCTGCACCACGTGGAGAAAAGATAAACATTGCTTCGCTGCGTCCGAATCCTGCACATGATTTCAGCATATTGCCGGTGCAGGTAAATCAATCATCAACAGCTATTTTGATGGTGACCGATTTGCTGGGCAGACAGATATATCATGAGTCAGTAGATTTAGATAAAGGGGAAAATAAGCTGATGATTCCATTAAAGGACATTGATGCCGGATATTATTTTGTAAATCTTCATTACCTGGGTCAGGATAATATCATGCGCTTGATGGTCAGATAGCGGATTGTATTATATTTTTTCAACCCAACCATAAGGATCGGCTACTTCACCGGTACGGATACCGATTAAATTTCTTTTTAGGAAATTGGAAACGCTACGTTCGCTTACAGGTGGTAAGATATAATCTTTTCCTTTGTAACCAATGCTGGAAATTTGTGCAATAGCAGCTGCTGTGCCGGTACCAAAAGCATCTTTTAGATTATTGTTTTCGGCTGCTTCAATAATTTCTGAAATTTTTACTTGCCGGTCTTCTACCCGGTATCCATTGTCTTTCAGTAATTGAATGGCACTGTTACGCGTTACCCCGGGAAGAATCTCACCACTATCGGTGCTGGGTGTCAATACGGTATCGCCAACTTGAAAAAACACATTCATGGTTCCGATTTCATGGATATATTCAAAATGATATCCATCAAGCCATAAGATTTGATCGTAACCTTCTTTGTGGGCTTCTTCCATGGGTAATAAAGTGGCACCGTAATTACCGGCCGCTTTGGCAAATCCAGTACCACCTCTAAATGCTCTTACATAATGATCAGCCACTTTCACCCGAACGGTATGTCCGTAATACGGACCAACAGGGCTGGCGATAATAACAAATTTAAAACGATCGGCTGTTTTTACGCCTACATGTTCCATGGTGGCAAAAACAAAAGGTCGTAAATATAAGGCCGAACCCTCGCTGGTGGGTATCCAGTTTTTATCCAGCTTTATTAAAGTTTTCAAACCGTCCATGAAGAAAGATTCCGGTAGTTCGGGTATGGCCATTCTTCTGCACGAATTATTGATTCTTTTGAAATTCATATCGGCTCTGAATAGCAAAGCATTTCCTTCGGAATCGCGGTTGGCTTTCATGCCTTCAAATATAGATTGCCCATAATGAAGACTTGATATGGCAGGACTTAATGATAAATTACCAAAAGGTTCAATCCGTGGATCTCTCCACGCACCATCATAATAATCGGCCTGAAACATATGATCGGTAAATACTTTTCCAAAAGGAATATGATTAAAATCAACTTCTGCTAAGCGACTGTATGCAACAGTTTGAATCTTCATTGTAGT
Organism: Bacteroidota bacterium; assembly: GCA_024276745.1. Taxonomy (GTDB): domain Bacteria; phylum Bacteroidota; class Bacteroidia; order Chitinophagales; family S012-47; genus JAJRWN01. The sequence goes on along the minus strand of JAJRWN010000062.1, from coordinate 1,569 downwards.
ATTTTCGGTCATTATTTCATTCATGTTACGCTCCGGTTTTTGACAGTTGAATTGGAAAAGAACCTGTAATCAGGACATCAAAGGTAAGCAAAATTTCTCTAATTCTTGATGTTTTCCTCTATTTATCGCATTGCATTAGCTTTCTTTAACAAGTACATGCTTGCCTTAAAATTAATTGTGGCAAGGTGAATTTATAGTCGAAATCCGGACAGTTTATCGGTTTTGGAATTTGTTATCCATAAACTCAATTGAATTTCTATTACCTTCGGATGTATGAACATGAATTCGAAAAAAGCAGTTTTAATTTTTGCAACCCGCAACGAGCATAAGCTTCATGAGGTGCATCGTATATTTCAAAATATCATTCAGATAAAAAGTCTGCACGATTGTGGCTTTAATGAAGTCTTACCCGAAACGCACGAAAAACTGGAAGAAAATGCTGAAGAAAAGTTAATGGCCCTTGCGGATGCCCTGCATCAGAATTGCTTTGCGGAAGATACCGGGCTGGAAATAAAGGCATTGAATGGAAAACCCGGAGTATATTCGGCCCGATATGCCGAAAAAAACCAATCACCTTTGGATAATCTTTATCTGGTATTGGAGCAGATGAAAGATATAAAACAAAGAAATGCACGTTTCAGAACAGTAATTGCTTTGTATTTGAACGAAAAAGTTTATAAATTCGAGGGAATTATTAATGGTAGAATTACCGATAAACCGAGAGGTAATAAAGGATTTGGCTATGATCCGGTTTTTGTACCGGACGGATATAACGAAACCTTTGCGGAATTAGATCAGGATATCAAAAGTACAATCAGTCATAGAGCCATAGCTTTTAATAAAATGCTGACCTTTTTACGAGAAGAATTATAATGATATTGAGGCAACCCAATTGAAGATAACAACGTCCTTAAATTAGAGCAAATGAAACTAAGTCTGCCCGCAAATCATGCTGAATATAATCTGATAAAAGATTGTGTATGCCAAAAGCGCGAAGCTCAAAAAAGATTTTATAATCGTTTTGCAGCTCAAATGTTTGGTGTTTGTTTAAGATATGCACATGATTATCAGCAGGCTGAAGATCTTTTGCAGGAAGGATTTATCAAAGTTTTTAAAAATTTAGATAAATACCGGGGTGAAGGTTCATTTGAAGGCTGGATTAGACGGATTTTTGTCAATGCGGCTATTGAACAATTTAGAAAGAATCAGCATATGCTGCCGGTTCACGATTTACAAATTGTCAATAATTTAAGTGTAAGAAACGAAGCATTGACAAATCTTGCAGTCGAAAAACTAATGGGTTTTATTCAGGCTTTATCGCCCGGTTATCGAACGGTGTTTAACTTATATGCGATTGAAGGATATTCACATAAAGAAATTGCCGGAATGCTTGGCATTAGTGAGGGTACTTCTAAATCGCAATTAGCCAGAGCACGATATATATTACAAAGAGTGATATTGAAGAATCAGGAATCAAAATATGAATCAATTTTACAATCATCCTGACGTAGACGATCTTTACAGGGATAGCTTAAAATATAACGCTGTTAAGCCTCCTGCCAATGCCTG
>JAJRWN010000061.1 GCA_024276745.1 Bacteroidota bacterium | reverse complement strand
TTTTGAAAGGACTTTTTAATGGGTGAAAAGAAATTAAACCAAGTGTTGCGTACATGCATTTCGGCCAGATGAGAAAATTGTAATCCACCGGCTGCATCGCCCAATATCCATATTTTCTTATTGCTGCTGCGAAGTTGCTTATCAAGTAAAATGCGTCCTTTATCTGTATATATTCCGGCTTTGTCGGGCAGCAGTTTTTTATGATCCACATCCCGCCCGATAGCAATAAAAAGCAAGTCGAAATGCAAGTGTTTTTGCTGTCCGTTTTTTTCAATGATAGCAGTTTGTTTGTCGGCAAACGAGCTTATGGGGCTATTGACCCTAATCTCCATACCTTCGGCTTCAAGCTGTTGATGAAGAATGCAACTGATGTCTTCGGGCACTTGTGGCAAAATGCGGGCACCTGCCTCCACAAGGGTAACGTGGCTGCCCAAACGATTGAAAGCCTGCCCAATTTCGAGTCCAATCGGCCCGGCACCCACAACCAACATTTCTTTGGGAAGCTGCCCGATGTCGAAAATTTCATCACTTGTAATTTGAGTAACTAATTCGTTGCCGGGAATATTCAGCCGAAGCGGATGCGAGCCGGTGGCTATAATAATTTTCTTAGCCCGGTAAATCTTGCCGGATACTTCAACGCTGTCTTTGCCGGCAAAGCAGGCCCTGCCAAAAGCCATATCAATACCAAGGCTGCGCAGATAGCTTTCATTTTCGTGCTTCCGGATGATGTTCTGTTTGCTTTTGATGTATGCTTTTACTTGTTCAAATGACAACGGCTGTTGTTCATGCTCAGAAAATGCAGCGATTCTTTTGGCAGCTTGTGCCCATCTTGATACCTGAATCAACGCTTTGGAAGGGACACAACCCGTATTCAGGCAATCGCCTCCGATGTTTTCCGGATTTTTATCGATGAGCAAAACCCTGAAACCCATTTCATTCATCACCATGGCCGAACCTAATCCGGCCGAGCCTGCTCCTATGACGATCAGGTCGTACTTAATATTTTTCATCTTGTTTTTTGCTTAATATTCATCTACCTGATCAAAGAAATCGTGCCAGGCCCAGTCATGAGCTACATAAGACGGAGGACTGATTAGTTTTTCGCCTTTATGCGGACCACTGATGGCCTCCCCGAAAATATCCCACAAACTACCTGCATCATCTTGCATAATGATTGGAAATTGATTTTGAACGGCTGTCATGGTATAGCTTTTCTGAAATGCCATGATGAAACCGTCTTTTTCGCTGCCTGTTACGATATAAGAAAGATAGCTTTTGATGCTTACACTATCGGCAAAAGAACTGTAAGAAAAAGTCGCTACTCCTTTTAGTCCCAATATTCCAAATCGTAATTCACCCGGCAAACCTCTTGAAATGCTTCTTTGGTTTGCTTCATACCGGAATGAATCGAGACATGCCTTACAATTACTTTCAAATATTTGAGCATCAGGAAATGCTTTAAAAGCTTTGTATCTTTTGATTTGTACCAGGGGTAAAGTGCGGAATTCCATACCGTCCATAGGGCCTTGCACTCCTTTTAACAGCATTTGTGAGAAAACACTACCGCTGATGCTGTCCCAGGGCATCAGATTATCAAGATATAAATAACCTGATGCAGCCAGGAGTAAAGTATCCTTGCCATACACGCGCTGTACGGCAATGCCACTACCGGTTTGCGGACAATAAGTAATAGCAAAAGGTATATTGTTTTTTATATCGTTAACAGCTTCTACATGCATGGCAAAATGCGGATAAACAAAAACCTGATTACCGGCTTTAAAAACCAGCACATACTCGTTGGAAGCCGTATCACCGGCTGTGCTCCAATCGACATATTTTGGGTGGTTCACCATATCGAAAGGCGATAAAGAACCACTTATATTGCTCACCGGTACCGACCATTCATTATTATTATTTTGACTGACAGGCGGTATAAGCTTATTCTTTTGGCAAGCGGCCGAAAGCAAGCATAGCAAAGTAACAGCTAAAAAAGTGATTCGGTTAAGCATGGAGTCAAAACTAAACGAATTCATTTGGGTGAAATGTCAAAATTCAGACAGAGAGCAAAAAATAAAAAGAATAAAATGCTTACAAACTCATTAAAATTTTATGAAAGTTTCTAAAAAATCATCGTTTACAGCATCTGTCTTTTATATCTTTGCCTCATTGATTCAATCATAAAAACCAATTAAATATGCCATTTGATCAAATTACAAGTTTGCTGGGAGAACAAGCAGAATCACTGCTTCAGCACGAATGCAATACCATATCGAAAGAAGAACTGCATTTACCCGGACCTGATTTTGTTGACCGCATGTTTATACAATCAAACCGGAACAATAAAGTATTGGGTAATTTGCAATGGATATACAGTCATGGCAGATTGTCGAATACAGGCTATATGTCAATCTTGCCGGTAGATCAGGGAATAGAACATAGTGCAGCGGCATCATTTGCACCCAATCCGGCTTATTTTGATCCTGAGAATATCGTAAAACTGGCCATTGAAGGTAATTGCAATGCAGTTGCATCCACTTTTGGAGTACTGGGAATGGTATCGAGAAAGTATGCACATAAAATACCATTTATCGTCAAGATAAATCATAACGAACTCATGACCTATCCGAACAAATATGATCAAATTATGTTTGGTTCGGTAAAAGAAGCCTGGGAAATGGGAGCAGCTGCAGTAGGTGCTACCATATATTTTGGATCTGCAAATTCGAACCGTCAGATTGTCGAAGTGGCCGAAGCCTTTGAATATGCGCATGAATTAGGCATGGCAACCGTATTGTGGTGTTATGTACGAAACAGTGCTTTTGTAAAAGACGGAGTTGATTATCATACTTCTGCCGACCTGACCGGTCAGGCCAATCATTTGGGCGTAACCTTGCATGCCGACATCATTAAACAAAAAATGGCAAGTAATAACGGAGGATTTACAGCTATTAATTTTGGGAAAACCAATCCTAAAGTATATACGGAGCTAAGTACAGACCATCCGGTAGATTTGGTACGCTATCAGGTAGCAAACTGCTATATGGGCAGAATCGGACTCATCAATTCTGGAGGAGCTTCATCCGGCTCGTCTGATATGGCCGAAGCAGTAGCTACCGCAGTCATTAATAAAAGAGCAGGTGGACAAGGCATGATAAGCGGAAGAAAAGCCTTTCAGCGACCGATGAAAGAAGGTATTGCATTACTGCATGCCATTCAGGATGTGTATCTGGCAAGGGAAGTATCTATCGCTTAATTTGCAAGCCGGAGATTTATTCCCTAATTTCGTTATTGCTTCATAATAAATAAAAGGGAAATTATCTACCGAGAAGGAGTTCGTCTATGAGTTGGCTTAACAGATTGCGTGGGGTAACAACGGCATCTCACGAAAAGAAAGAAGTGCCGGGAGGCATTTGGAAACAATGCAGTGATTGCGGTGAAGCTTTTACCGCCAAAGAAATTCTCGAAAATTTATGGGTCTGTCCTAACTGTAATTATCATCTGCGTATCGATTCGCGGGAATATTTTTCAATGCTGTTTGATGAATCGAAACCGCTTGAATTATTTAGTGCATTAAGCTCGAAAGATTTTTTAGGTTTCACCGATTTGAAACCCTATAAAAAACGCCTTGAAGCGGCCAAACATAAATCAGGTTATAAAGATGCCATAAACGTAGAAACCGGACATGTAAACGGGCATCCCTTGCTGATAGCATGTATGAATTTTAGCTTTATAGGCGGATCAATGGGCTCGGTGGTAGGCGAAAAGATATCACGATCGGTTGATTATTGCATTGAGCATAAACTTCCTTTGCTTATCATTAGTAAAAGCGGAGGTGCCAGAATGATGGAATCGGCCTTTTCACTAATGCAAATGGCTAAAACGGCTGCTAAACTCAGTCAGTTGTCACGAGCCGGATTACCTTATATATCCTTAATGACAGACCCTACAACAGGAGGTGTTTCGGCTTCTTTTGCCATGCTTGGAGATTTTAATATAGCCGAACCTAAAGCATTAATTGGATTTGCCGGCCCTCGCGTAATAAGGGAAACTATAAAAAAAGATTTACCCGAAGGATTCCAACGTTCGGAATTTTTACTCGATAAAGGATTTCTCGACTTTATCGTTCAACGGAAAGACTTGAAACAAAAAATTGCAGATATACTGACTTTACTGATAAAATAAATCATTGAAAAAAAATTTTTCGATACAAAATATTCTGTATCTTTGCGCCTGATTTAAAAAAGAAGAAAGAAAATTTAGACTAAGCAATGAGCATTAGCAAGGAAAGAAAAGCAGAAATTTTTGAAACATTTGGCGGTAAAGCAAGCAACACCGGTTCTGTAGAAGGACAAATTGCTCTTTTCACCGAGCGCATTAATTTTATCTCTAATCATCTTAAAGATAACAAAAAAGATCATTCATCCAGAAGATCATTATTAAAGATGGTAGGTATGCGCAGAAGGTATTTACGTTATTTAGCCAAACGCGATATTCAAAAATATCGTGCACTTATCGAGAAGCTGAATATCCGGAAATAATTTAACAAGAGGATTTCTTATCTGCTGTTGCATTTGGTAACGGCCTGTTGCTTTATCGTATTATCCACGAAGTAAAGACGTATTATGACAAGTAAAGCAGTACATGCACCTCAATATCATGAGGTCAAATTTAATTTACCTGATGGCAGGGAAATTTCAATAGAAACCGGCCGTCTGGCCAAACAAGCACATGGTTCGGCCATCGTGCGGCTCGGAAATACCATGTTGATTGCAACGGTCGTATCTTCCTATGAACAAAAAGAAGGACAAAGTTTTTTCCCCTTATCAGTAGATTATCAGGAAAAATATGGTGCATCCGGAAAAATTCCGGGTGGATATTTTAAAAGAGAAGGCAGATTATCTGCCCACGAAATATTAACATCCCGCTTGGTTGACCGGGCACTTCGCCCCTTGTTTCCCGAAACTTATTTGCATGAAACACAGGTCATGATATCCATGATTTCGTCCGATAAAAACATCATGCCCGATGCATTGGCTGCCCTTGCCGCCTCATCAGCATTATCGGTATCGGATATCCCGTTTAACGGTCCTATATCGGAATGCCGGGTAGCCCGCATTGATGGTGAATTTAAAATTAATCCGGATCGTGATGAATTGGAAAATGCTGATATAGATATCACGATGGCTGCTTCCTTACAAAGTATTGTTATGGTTGAGGGCGAAATGAAATTTGTGCAGGAAGAAGACTTGATGGAAGCCATGAAATTTGGCCATGAAGCCATAAAAGTACAATGTCAGGCACAACTCGATTTGGCACAATTGGCAGGTGCCAACGAAAAACGTCCGGTTGAAGAAGTTGAAATTGATGAAAGCTTAAAAAAATCGGTACACGATTTTGCTTATGACCGTTTCAATCAAATTGCTCATACCCCAACGGCTAAAAAAGAAAGACAAGAAAAATTTGATACTGTTGAAGAAGAATTTATGGCCACATTGGGTGAAGATGTTGAAGACCTTACTTTAAGCCGTTCCAAAGAATATCTGCATGACCTGAAGAAAGAAGTAATCAGAACCATGATGCTGGATGAGCAAATAAGACTTGACGGACGGAAATTAGACGAAATCAGACCCATATGGGTCATTCCGGATTTTCTGCCGGCCGCTCATGGTTCGGCTGTGTTTACCCGTGGTGAAACGCAATCGCTTACTACGGTAACACTGGGTACCAAAATGGATGAACAACTGATTGATAATGCCAATTATAAAATCACAGAAAAATTTATTCTTCATTATAATTTTCCTGCTTTCAGCGTAGGCGAAGTGAGACCCAACAGAGGCCCGGGAAGACGTGAAATCGGGCATGGAAATCTAGCCATGCGTTCATTGAAAAATGTATTGCCAACGGGTGAAGAAAATGCCTATACTATCCGGATTGTATCGGATATACTGGAATCAAATGGTTCCTCATCAATGGCTACTGTTTGTGCCGGTTCGCTGGCATTGATGGATGCCGGTGTAAACATTAAAAGCCATGTATCTGGAATTGCCATGGGTTTGATTACCGATGGTAAAGGCAAGTATGCCGTTTTATCCGATATCCTGGGCGATGAAGATCATTTGGGCGATATGGATTTTAAAGTAACCGGTACTAAAGATGGAATTTGTGCTTGCCAAATGGACATCAAGCTCGAAGGACTTGATTATGATACCTTGAAAAAAGCATTGTATCAGGCGCGTGATGGCAGATTGCATATCCTCGACATCTTGTATGAGGCTGTACCTGAACCAAGACCCGAACTAAAACCATTTGTACCCAGAATTGAAAAAATCATTATTCCGAAAGAAAGCATCGGTTCGGTGATCGGCCCGGGAGGTAGTGTGATTCGCGAAATGCAGGAAGAAAGCGGAACCGTCATTTATCTCGAAGAAGTAGGAGATACCGGTGAAGTAACGATTTATGGCGATGATAAAGAATCTATTGATAAAGTACTCTCTAAAATCAAAGGCCTTACATCAGTGCCCGAAGTAGGAGAAGAATATGAGGGAAAAGTAAAATCAATTATGCCTTATGGCGCTTTTGTTGAATTTTTACCCGGAAAAGAAGGACTACTTCATATTTCTGAAGTTTCGTGGAAAAGATTACCCTCTATGGAAGGAGTTATGAAAGAAGGCGATATTATAAAGGTAAAATTACTGGATGTGGATAAACGCTCAGGTAAATTTAAATTGTCAAGAAAAGTATTATTGCCACCACCACCTAAAAACATTGATTAACAAATATCAATAAATAATAAAAAATCCGGCTTGTGCCGGATTTTTTTTATGTTAAACTATTTCGTTGGCAGAATACGTTTTGATTTTTAGAGAAATTTAATCGACAATGATTATTTTGCGTAACCAATCGGTGTGTAAGACGTACATTAGTGCGCATAAAACCCCGTCATGAGACAACTAAAAATTACATATAGAATTACCGAGCGAAACAACGATTCGCTGGATCGATATCTGAATGAATTATCGCGGCTTCCTTTAATCAGCAATGAAGAAGAAGCTATTCTTGCCGAAAAAATAAAAAATGGTGATGACTCAGCTTTAAAAAGATTGGTTGAAGCCAACTTGCGCTTTGTTGTCTCTGTAGCCAAACAATTTCAAAATCAAGGACTTTCCTTACCCGATTTGATCAACGAAGGCAATCTGGGTTTAATAAAAGCAGCCAGCAAATTTGATCCAAGCCGTGGATTTAAATTTATTTCTTATGGCGTTTGGTGGATTCGTCAGTCCATTATGCAAGCGATTCTAAATAAATCTAAACTGGTTAGAATTCCGGTTAACAAAACTGGCTCTATATCGCAAATTTCTACCGCTATCAATAATTTTGAACAAGAGCATCACCGGGTTCCTTCCTTTGATGAACTGGAAGAAATTATCAATGTAAAATCATCGGTCATCAAAGATATGTTGCACAGGCGTTCTAATCATCTGTCTTTCGATGCCCCTATCACCGGTGCCGATCAAGGATTTACCTTATACGATTCTACAGCCGATGAAAAATCAAAAAAACCTGACGATAAACTCGAAAGTGAGTCGCTTACTACTGAATTAACTAAACTGATTGAACAATTGCCTCCTCGGGAAGCTGAAATTATTAAATGTTATTTTGGCCTCAATGGATATACCAGAATGAATCTACAGGAAATTGGCGACCGTTTTAAACTTACCCGTGAACGGGTAAGGCAGATTAAAGACCGTTCTATCAGAAGGTTGAGAAAAAGTGGAAACAGCGAAGCACTTAAATCTTTCCTGGAATAATCATCGCTTTCTACCTTGAATAAAATGCTGGATACTAAAGGTTTGATTGCCTTTGCTGCATCCCTGAATTATCTTTTTCATCCTCCAACAAGTCATTTTTCTTATGCCGACTTTTTTTGATAAACTACTTAATGACTCCTCCGGATAATGACAAGTAAGCCAGGCCAATTCAAATGCTTTCTCAATAGGTATTTTGCATTTATGAAAAATGGTATGGGCTGTTGCTGATTCATCAAATTTGCAACGGGTACATCTGCGAGACCAAGGGGTTTTCCCTTGACAATAATTTGTGTGACCACACTTTTTACAAACATAACCTCGTTTCCATTTAGCCTCGGCCAAGGCTTTCAGGCATAATTCGCGACTTACATACGCTTTCATGCCTCGATGCTTTACGGCTTCATTATATAAAATCATTTTTTTTTGAGTATTGTGGAACTTTAGCTGCTTATTTTGAATTTACAGGTTAAAGTTAGTGATATTTAAGCGATACAACTTATTTTTTTATACAAACACAAATTCTACAATCAATCCGTAAAAAAAGATTTAACATGGAGCATTTAAGCAAAGAAACTTTTAAAGAAAAGGTATTCAATTTTGAAGTAAACAAAGAATGGAAATTTGAGGGAGAACTTCCTTGTATTATAGATTTTTATGCCGATTGGTGTGGACCTTGCAAGGCAGTAGCTCCGGTACTCGAAGAATTATCAAAAGAATATGACGGTAAACTAAATATTTATAAAGTAGATACCGAAGCAGAGCAGGAATTAGCCGGAATGTTTGGCATAAGAAGTATTCCATCCATTTTATTTGTACCTGCCGATGGAGCACCTCAAATGGCTATGGGAGCCTTACCAAAAAATTCTTTCGAAAAAGCGATCCATGATGTGCTTAAAGTAGAAGCACCTCTTGCATAAATATTATTGCATAGTATTATGGTTTTTGGTTTAGGGTGGTTTGTAAAACCACCCTTTTTTTGTTTTAATCAAAGCAAAGTATCTATACTTCTTTAAATTTACACGCATGGCTGGAGTACAAATAAACATGCCGGATAAAACCATCTTTGAAACAGATATAAAAATTTTGATTGCTCATATCAATTATGGGGGGCATCTTGCTAATGATGCCGTACTTTCAATATGCCAGGAGGCAAGAATCCGGTTTCTTGAATCTCTCGGATACACCGAGCTTGATATTGGTGAGGGTAGGGCTACCATTATGGCAGATGCGGCTATCCGCTTTTTATCGGAAGCCTACCGGGGCCAGGAGATAGCAGTGAGTATCGGTGTGGATAATATTTCACGATGCAGCTTTCGCTTGTATTATTTGTTGAATAATAAACAAAGCGGAAAAGCAATAGCCAAGGTATCAACGGGTATCGTAAGTTTTGATTATAAGCAGAAAAAAGTAGTGAGTTTGCCTGCACCATTCAAAAAGCAGCTTCTTGGAACACAGTAGAATCAAAACAGGCTAACACGGATGTTAGCCTGTTGTAATGGATAAATACAAATAAAACCCTAAACCAAAAACTATGATTGGTTAACTAAATACCAAACGCATAGTAGTACTTTTTATTGGGGTATTGTGGATAAAAACCTTCAATCAGTACTCCGTCTCCGGGTTGTTTTGAGCTTATGATATCGGTAAGATCCTGCACCGTTTTTACCTTTTTGTGATCAATTTGGGTAATGATAAATCCTTTACGCATATTGGTACTGCTTGCAATTTTTCCGCTGTAAATATCATTCACTTTCAGACCACCTTCGACTTTATAATTTGATTGTTCTTTAGGCGATAATGCTTCGAAATCAGCGCCTAAATCTTTCAAAATATCAGAGGTAGTTTCGCTTACGGCTTCGGTATTGTTAAAGCTGTTTTTCAGGGTAACCATTGCAGATTTTGCGCTACCGTTTCTGAAATAATCAATTTTAACTTTATCACCTGGCCGGTATTGGCTGATATGCTCTTGCAATTCGGGCACCGAACCTACCGGTGAACCGTCAACAGCCGTTATGATATCTCCTTTTTCAATACCTGATTCATCGGCACCGCTTCCGGGGTTTACGGCATTTACATACACACCATTAAGCTCATCCTGATCAATTTCATTTGCCATTTCACTGGTAATATTGGATATGCTTACTCCCAAATAAGCTCTTTGCACCGTTCCAAATTCCATCAAATCATCAACAACTTTTTTTACGATATTTACCGGAACGGCAAACGAATACCCAGCGTAAGCTCCTGTAGGTGAAGCAATAGCAGTATTGATGCCGATGAGTTCTCCTTTGGCATTTACAAGTGCTCCACCACTGTTTCCTGGATTTACGGCAGCATCGGTTTGCAGAAATGATTCAATTGGAGTATTGGATTGTTCTCCCAATATATTGATATTCCTTCCTTTAGCACTTATAATACCGGCAGTAACCGTTGAGGTTAAATCAAAGGGATTGCCTACCGCCATAACCCACTGACCGATATCAACCGAATCTGAATTTCCAAATGCTATACGAGGCAGATTATCTTCATCAATTTTTATAAGGGCTATATCGGTTGAAGGGTCTGTGCCGATGACTGTAGCTTCATAACTTCTGTTATCAAAAAGTGTTACTTCCAGTTTCTCGGCATTATTAACAACATGGTTGTTTGTTACAATGTATCCGTCATTACTGATAATTACACCCGAACCTGAAGCCATTTGTACTTGTGGTTCACCATTTTTTGGTGTACCGAAAAAGAATGGTGAAAAATTATTACCAAAAAGATCTTTCCACGGATCATTATAATTACTTACCGGTATGTAAGTCTTTTTTACGTGGACTACTGCCGGGGTAGTGATGTCGGCAGCCAACCTGAAATCAACCGGCATGGTGGGAGCCGAAACGGCATGATAATTTGCAAGTTTTGTAAATGAACTAATCGTAGAAGAAGCATTTGCTTTTTCCGATTTGCCGCTTTGCAGCATATCATAAATACCGATGGTTCCAAGGGAGCTCAACATGGAAATTCCAATCATGAGGATAATCAGTTTTTTGTTCTTCATTTTTCATTCATTTTAAATGTATTTTAATAATATTGCTTGTGAATTTCGTGAAAATAAACGGCAATTTTGTTCATTTGATTACTGTTTTATTCAAAATTAATATAACTTAACAGCCCGTTATAAGATAGTTAAAATCTAAATCATGAATACAGAGCCAAACCGCTCTCTGATTACAACGCGTATTTTTGGAAAAAAATTTATCGGCTTTTCAATATTTATTATTATACTCACCGGATTAGGTGTGATTTTTTTTGACCATTCTGATGATTCCAAGATTCCGGGCTTTTTTTTAAATATGCAAAACGATAGCAGTACTGTTGTTACCGAATCTGATTCTGTACTTTTGATTGATACTGTAAAACCATGATAATCCCGTTTTCGAAATATCATGGTGCCGGTAACGATTTTATCCTGATTGATAATCGCAAGGATATTTTCTCTAAAAAAAATCAGGAATTCATCAAATCATTATGTGCACCCCATACGGGTATTGGTGCCGATGGTTTGATTCTTTTGGAATCGCATGTTGATTTGGATTACCGGATGATTTATTTTAACAGCGATGGTAAAGAAGCATCATTTTGTGGCAACGGTTCAAGATGTTTGCTGGCTTTTGCCATTGATTTGGGCATAGTCGAAAAAAAAGCCCGCTTCAAGGCTTATGACGGTTTGCATGAAGCCCAACAAGTATCGAAAGATTTATACAGTGTTTCCATTAATCCTATTCAAGGTTTGATTCGGCATCGTGACCATTGGCAACTGGATACAGGTTCGCCTCATTATGTGGTTTTCTCTAAGCATATTCAAGAAAAAGATTTGCTGGATATAGCCCGGAAAATACGATATAGCCCGGCATTTTGTGATCAGGGAATTAATGTAGATTTGGTAGAAGAAAAAAGTACAGGCAAAATCAGCATAAGAACCTATGAACGGGGACTTGAAAATGAAACACTTGCCTGCGGAACAGGTGTAGTTGCCGCTTCTATTGCCTATGCAAGAAAAAATAAATTAGTGGGCGATATTCAGATTGATATTGAAACGGCAATTGCTGATTTTCAAGTATTATTCACTGCATCGGAAGAAGATTATTTCAACAATATTAAACTGATAGGACCGGCACAAAGGGTATATATCGGAAGCTTTGAGTATGAAGACTAATTTAAGAAATACATAAATAATTGCCGGCTTTTTCTTTTTTTTGCACAAAATGATTTGCTATGAAAAAAATATATCTCCTTTCTTTATTATGCTCCATTCAGTGGATGATGCCTGCCGATTTATGGGCTCAACGAGGAAAAAAAGATAAAGATGTCGTAAATGAAAATGTATCGAATACTTCCGACACACAAAATATTGAATATCAACATCAACTGGATGTTTATCACATGTCGCTAAAATATAATGATTTAGCTACTGCCGTCAATTCGGTATATCAAATGATGGCCATAAAACCTGAAGAAACAAACCTGAAAGATACGCTGGCTATTCTCTATTTTAATTCCGGCCGCTATGTCCAAACCGTATTATTAGGCCGTGAGATTATAGAAAAAAGTCCGGATAATTATAGCATTTTAGAAGCATTGGCTATCTCTGAACAATCATTGGGGTTGCTCAAAGAATCACTCAATCATTATGTACAGCTTTTTAGTGCTACTAAAAAACTTTATTTTTTATATCAGGAAGCGAGCATACAATATGGCTTAAAACGTTTGGGCGAATGTGCTCAGTCTATCAATGCCTTGCTTGCTGCCGAGGGGGTTGAAAAAGAAGAGGTGAGCATCACCTATGGCCAAAATGGTGAATCACAAAAAGTGCCTATGAATGCAGCTGCTTATAACCTTCAAGGAGTAGTCCTTTTGGAACTCAACAGGCCTGAAGATGCTAAAACATCTTTTGAAAAAGCGATTGACTTATATAAAGATTTTGTGCTAGCCAAAGCAAATCTTGATATTGTCAATAAAAAAATCAACGGAGCGGATAAAAACGGAGATTAAACAATAAAGTCACAATGGCATGATCAGGTACTATAAACGGGAAAATGAACAATTGGTACAGCTGCAAGCACCCGAAAAAGGTTGTTGGATTAATGTTTACCCGCCTTTTGATCAAGCCAGCCTGAAACATTTGGGCGAACAATACAAATTACCCTTTGATTACTTACTTGATTCACTCGATATTGATGAAAGACCCCGTTTTGAAAGAGATGATGATATCGACCTGATTGTACTCAAAACACCCATTGCAAACGACATTGTTACCGATATTGATGCACTTTATATCACCATACCAATCGGTATTATTCTGGCCAAAGATGTA
>JAJRWN010000060.1 GCA_024276745.1 Bacteroidota bacterium | reverse complement strand
CCACACCATTACAAGACGTAAAATTAACCGTAAGCTGGGCTCCCTATAAATGGCTTAAAAAGGTACCAATACCCGAATATGCCGCTCCTGATCCGGAAGGGGATGCCGAAATGACCATTGTGGACACCGTGAACGCTTGTATGTATGATTTTTGGCAAGCCCACAACACCAGATCAGGCTGGAAAGCATCATGGGCTAATGCACTTCCTATTGGCAGCAATGGCATTTTCCCAATAGGTATGTCGTGTCGTGGAGCCGGATTTGCCTTGCTCGAAGGAGTAATCTGGCCTCATGAAATCATCAAGGGTAGTATCAATCATGCAATAGAATTCACCTATCCGTATTGCAAAAGCGGAGGCCCGGTATTGCCGGCTACCGAAACTGACGGTACCGGACATGGAACTTACGACCTCCCGGAAGGAGCACGATTACAGCTTAATCCTACTTTAAACCTTGACTCGCTTAATCTTACGCCTTACGAAAAAACAATTGCCAAAGCCTTGCAGGAATACGGTATGATTTTGGGTGATGATGGGGGAGGTATTGAAATTGAAGTGATCCATCCAATGAGTGTAAAAATAAATCCCTGGAAAGGCATTTTGCCCGACAGTGATTATGTTTATCTATCGCATATACCCGTTGATGAATTCCGCTTGTTGAAGCTAGGCCCCCAATACACACAAGACACCAAAGTTGTGCTCAATGCATGCAATACTTTTGAATAAAGACTTAATAACTTTTTATATTTCATCACAACACATTATCTTTGCAGCCGAAATCCCGGTATTCGATAATCGAAAAAACGGGCATTGTTAAAACCGCTTATTTCAATAAGCACAAAACAAACATCATGGCAGTTAAACTGAGACTACAACGAAAAGGTCGTAAAAAGAAACCATTTTACTTAATTATCGCTGTTGACAGTCATACAAAAAGAGACGGAAAATTTATTGAACAATTAGGAATATACGATCCTAAAACAGTGCCGGCAACAATAGAATTAGACAATGACAAAGCTTTGGCCTGGCTACAAAAAGGAGCTATCCCAACCGATACGGTGCATGCAATCTTGAAATACAAGGGTGTTATGTATAAAAAGCATTTATTGAGAGGAGTGGAAAAAGGTGCATTCAGCGAAGAAGAAGCCGAGAAAAAATACCAATTCTTTTTGGAAGAAAAGGCACAAAAGTTAGCAGATGCCGTTAAGACCCAGGAAAGAAAAATCAGTGCTGATGCAGAAAAAAGATTAGCGATAGAAAAAGAAAAACACGAGGCTATGAAAAGCGCCCGTGCAGCTGTATTACAAACCACTTCGAACGAAAATGAAGCAGATAGCAAACCAAAAGAAGAAGAAGTAGAAGTAAAAGAGCTTACTATTGACGATGTAGCCAAACAAGCTGCTGAAGAAAGCGGACTGGAAGCAAACAATCAGCAAGAAGAAGAAGTAAAGAAAGAAGTGAAAGAAGAGGCGAAAGAAGAGGTAAAGAAAGAGGTGAAAGAGGAAGTGAAAGAGGAAGTGAAAGAAGAGGTGAAGAAAGAAGCAGAAGATAAGAAAGAAGAGCCTGAGGAAGACAAGGAATGATTAATCCGGATAAGTATAAACGATGGATGATTATGTATGCATCGGTAGAATTGGAAAAGCGCACGGATACAAAGGCGAATTAGGCATTTTATACTTTACTGAATCGGAAGGCTTCAATGATATTGAAGCCTTTTTTATTGCTGAAAACGGAAAGCCACTACCCTATTTTATTGAATCGATTCGCAACACCACGGATGGCAAGAATTTTATAAAATTCCAGGGATTAGACAGCAAAGAAGCAGCCCAATCAATTTGTGGCCAGCAAATTTATATTCCCGTAGCATTGATGCACATCAAAGAAAGCAGCGATTCTTACGGATACTTGCAAGGATATATGGCCTACGATCAGGTATTCGGGAAAATCGGGAAAATCGAAAACATTCTTGAGATGCCTGGCCATGAGATTGCACAAATAATCAGAAATACCAAAGAAATTCTTTTACCGGTAGCAATGGAAACCATCAAATGCGTGGACAATACCCGGAAAGTGGTTTTGTTTAAACTTGCCGAAGGTCTGATTGAAAGTTATATGGAAAACGACTAAATTCGATTTAATATTCACTGATTATGCATATAGATATCCTGACGGTATTGCCGGAATTATTGGAAGGACCGTTTAACCATTCAATGATAAAAAGAGCCAGGGACAAAGGATTGCTTTCGATAGGAATTCATAATCTAAGAGACTATACCACAACGAAATACAAGCAAGTTGACGATTATCAGTATGGAGGTGGAGCCGGCATGGTGATGATGATAGAACCTTTGGTGAAAGCCATAGAACATTTGAGTGAAAGCCATAAATATGATGAAATCATATTTTTAACTCCTGACGGGGAAAATTATTCACAAAAAATGGCCAATGAATTATCCTTACAAAAGAATTTATTGCTAATATGTGGTCATTACAAAGGCATTGACGAGCGGGTACGGGCACATTTTGTTAGTCGCGAAATTTCCATAGGTGATTATGTATTATCGGGTGGTGAACTGGCTGCAGCCGTAGTGGTTGACAGTGTAGGCCGCTTGCTGCCGGGCGTCCTTAATGACGAAACATCGGCCTTAAGCGACTCCTTTCAGGACAAACTCCTTTCAGCTCCCGTATTCACCCGGCCGGCTACATTCAGAGATTGGAAAGTACCGGACATATTATTATCGGGCGATACTAAAAAAATTGATGACTGGCGCTACGAACAATCCTTGAAACGCACCCGAAAGAGAAGACCTGACCTATTGAAGTAACAGCTAGGCAGATAATGTGTAAATATCGCATCAGGGTAGGCGGTTTTTATAAAAAAATACTTATTTTTGCAATCCAATTTTAACTACGATATCATGGACATCATCAAAGAATTGAATCAGGAGATTATGGAAAGCCGCGAAATTCCGGCATTCAGAGCAGGCGACAATATAACCGTTTACTATAAAATTACGGAAGGGGAAAAAACCCGTATTCAAGCTTTTAAAGGTAATGTAATCCAACGCAAAAGTACAGGATTTACTTCAACGGTAACCGTACGAAAAATGTCGGGTTCGGTAGGAGTAGAACGTATCTTTCCTTTGTATTCGCCAAATATTGACAAGATTGAAGTAAACCGCAGAGGTAAGGTTCGCAGAGCACGCCTCTTTTATCTCAGAGATCTTAAAGGTAAATCGGCAAGAATTAAAGAAAGAAGAATTTAATACCTACAGAAAAATAATTCAATAAAAAACAGCCGGCCATTGCCGGCTGTTTTTTATTGAATGCCAATAGCTTCTTTCAAATGCTGTGTTATAGTAAAAATAAAATTAGTGTATTTCATACAGGATATCAATAATTATTTATATCTTGCACTTATTATGAGATTTGGATTCACCTTTTTACTAGCCCTCCTCATTTCATGCT
>JAJRWN010000059.1 GCA_024276745.1 Bacteroidota bacterium | reverse complement strand
TTTTTTTCATAAAAGGATTTGGATACATCCCATAGCGAGTACCTCAAAAAATCATGTAAATATCTTTCAGGAAAGGAGATTTAGGGGTGTGTGAAAGAAAACCCTTCAGTCACTGCGTGACAGCTCCCCTAATAACAGGGGAGCAGCTTTCGGAATGTTTTATAAAATAAATGAGATTGCTTCGGTCGTTCTGCAGCCTCCCTCGCAATGACGGGTAAGCCGAAAAAAAGAAAACCTGATTCTTGCGAATCAGGCTGTGTCCACT
The DNA here is from genome assembly GCA_024276745.1 of Bacteroidota bacterium. Lineage (GTDB taxonomy): Bacteria > Bacteroidota > Bacteroidia > Chitinophagales > S012-47 > JAJRWN01. Next base: position 15,517 of record JAJRWN010000059.1, on the reverse strand, counting down.
TCGTGGGCCCAGTAGGACTCGAACCTACGACCATCGGATTATGAGTCCGGTGCTCTAACCAACTGAGCTATGGGCCCTGAATGCTGCGCAAAATTAAGGATTTAATTATTTTTTAGCGCATGAATTCAAAAAACCTGAACTTTGTCATCAATTAATTATGACCGGAGCCATCACACATATACTTAGCGATCTTGGAGGTGTTGTTATTGAAATAGAACCAAGTAAAACACTGGAAACATTCAGAATGATTGGAGTGAGCGATATAGATCAGATATATCTTAATTTACTGGAATCGGGTATCTGGGATGATATGGAAACCGGCCGTTTACCCTGGGAAGATTTTGTAGCCTTGCTGGAAGCCCGGATGGATGAACCGGTTGAGCGGAAATGGTTTAATGAAGCCTGGGATGCCATGTTATTGGGCATACCTCCTCAAAGGATTGAAATTATCAAACGTTTAAAGCAATATTACCACATTTCAATTGTAAGCAATACAAATCCACAACATATATCCCGAATCAATCAATATTTAAATCTGGCTTATCAAGGAGAGTCTTTACCGGAATTATTTGATACTTGTTATTATTCTTATCAGATTGGGATGCAAAAACCCAATCCTCATTTTTTTCAGCATATTATTCAAAAAGAAGGGCTTGATCCTAAATCAAGTTTATTTATTGATGATAGTGAAGAGCATATAGAAATGGCTGATAAGCTGGGATTTCAAACCGAATGGGTACGCGAGGGAAATCGTTTTGAAGATATTTTTGCATGGTTGTAGCCGGATATAATACTTGCTTTTTTCTCCACCTTCCATACATGGCCATTACCCCTCTGGTACTTGGTGACAGCTCGTTTTGCCTTCCGAGTACTCGGGATCGGGAACACGTGCAGAGCCTTGAGGCCGGGCGTGAAGCAATCTCAAACCAACACTCCAATAGCATTTGGGAAAACATCAGGCGTCCGGATAAAGAAGGAATTAACGGGAAGGCTTATTGCCGTGTCCCATATTGCCGCCACTTTGTTGTTGTCTTCGTTGGCGGGCTTGTTTTACAACCCAAAGTTTAAAATCCTGTTCGGCTTTAAAGTATCGAACCACTTTAGCAGCCGGAAGTACTTTACGAAACTCATGATAATAATTTTCTTTTATAGCCGCTTCCTGCGATTCATAATCAAACATTTTAGCCATAAACCGGTCTAATTCAGCATCATTCATTTGATCCAGATTTATCCAATTATCATGTGCATATTGATTCTTTGACTTTCTTAATGTTTCCATTTTACCCATAAAATCATTATACACCGGCCAGAAAACCTGTGCTTCAGCGGGAGTTAAATCCATTTTCCGGGTTAAATAGGCTGTTTTAATCGCTTCCATTTTTTCAGATCTGCCGGTGGCTTGTGCCGTTAATTTTACAGGTAGCAAATACAGGCAAACAGCCATTAGGATAAGTAAAAATCTTTTCATAACCAGTCCTCCAAATTTTGTAGGTCTATATCATCGAGCCAATATTGGTCAAGTTCTTCATCAGAAACATTAAGATTATTCTCCTGATGATACAAATCATTCAGTTCATCATCGCTTAATAAATCAAATACATTATCATCCGAATAATCCTGAATATGATTCATCATAAAATCAGCAACAACTTCATGAGAGAGTTGTAATTGATCTTGAGTATTGGTTTTTTGTAGAAGCGTAATGCTTACAATAATGCCGGTAATCACCGCAGCTATGGCCAGAGAGATGCTAAAATAGCTGCGTTTAAACAGGGCTAAGGCAGTATGCCGGCTTCTATGTTTTTGCAGCAGGTGATTATTCAAATCCGGAAAATAGTTTTCGGGTACTGAAAAAGGATTTTCTTTTTTCAGGCCGGCAAGTACGGGTGCTTCGTTTTGAATTTCCTGCCGTGAATCTATCGGTTCATTTTCTGATTTAGCAATTTTATTCAGAATGTTAGTGCTTAATTGTTCGAAATAATGATCAGGGACAAGAAATGCATTTTCAGGAGTGCTATCGGTTTGATCATGAAGGGTATCGAACAAATTCATCAAGCTTTGGGCATTCGCCTGGAAATAGCCGGGAGGGACAAGAAAAGCCTGTTGTTTATTCAAAGCGGCAAGATTGGGAGCAATATCGCTCAATTCTTTGAGCCATTTCTGATGATTATCGCTATGGAAATTTAATACTTTCATTTTGTTATAGTATGACCATTTAGAATATTTGAAGTTTAAGCACCGGTAATAAATTTTTCGATTTTTTTAGCTGCATGATGATAAGAAGCTTTAAGTGCACCAACAGATGTACCCGTAACTTCGGCCATATCTTCATATTTCATTTCTTCATAGTAGCGCAAATGAAAAACAAGTCTTTGTTTTTCGGGTAGAGCGGCAATGGCTTCTTGTAATTTTATATTGAGTTCATCGCTATCGAAATATTGATCGGCCCGCAATTGTTCCGATAAATTAAGCGAATCATTTTCGATTGAAATTGAGAGCCGTTTTCTTTTTTGTTTCAGAAAAGTAATGGCTTCGTTGCTGGCAATACGGTAAAGCCAGGTATATAATTTAGATTCTGCTCTAAAAGTTGCCAATCCTTTCCATACTTTAATGAAGACATTTTGAATCACATCATTGGCATCTTCGTGTTCGATAACCATCCGCCTGACATGCCAGTAAAGCCGTTCCTGATAGGTATCGAGTAAAAGTTTGAATGCTTGATTTTTCCGTTTCGGATCGCGGAAAAGGTTCAGAATCCGGCTGTCTGGATTTAATGGAAGCGGTTCACTCATCATGGTTCAGTTGCGTTTCATTTTTCGCTTTATTACATTTTTCACGGCCAAAACAATATCCGGTGTATCGATATGATATTTGGTCATTAGTTCGTTTGGTTTACCGCTTTCACCGAAAGTGTCGTGCACTGCAATCATTTCAACCGGTACGGGTTGATGACGAGCCAAAACGGCAGCTATTGCATCACCAAGTCCTCCGTTTATTTCGTGTTCTTCAGCGGTAACGGCACATCCTGTCCGGGCAACGGAGTCTATGACTGCCTGCCGGTCTAATGGTTTAATAGTATGAATATTGATTAATTCGGCATGGATACCTTGTTGTTCTAAAATTTTTCCGGCTTCCACAGCTTTCCAAACCAGATGACCGCTTGCAAAAATACTAACTGCATCACCGGGTACTAAGGCTTGGGCCTTTCCGGGCATAAACCTTATGCCGGAAGGAATAAAAACTGGCACTTTTGGTCTTCCGAAACGCAGATAAACCGGGCCATTAATAGCAGGAAGGGCCAGTGTAGCGGCTTTGGTTTGTTCATAATCGCAAGGGCAAATAACCGTCATATTGGGCATAGCCCTCATCATGGCAATATCTTCGAGTATTTGATGAGTAGCACCGTCTTCACCTAAGGTTAACCCGGCATGAGAAGCACATATTTTTACCGGTTTATTGCTATAGGCAACCGACTGTCTGATTTGGTCATAAACTCTGCCGGTGGCAAAATTGGCAAAAGTTGTAGCGATTGGTATTTTTCCTCCTATACACAAACCTGCCGCCATACCAATCATATTGGCTTCGGCAATACCGGCTTCGATAAAACGATTTGAATATGCTTTTATAAAGGGACCCAGTTTGAGGGAACCAGCCAGATCGGCTGTCAGTACCACTACTTCAGGATGTGTTTTTCCCAATTCATAAACAGCATCTCCAAATCCCGACCGGGTATCTTTTTTCTCTGTAAACCCGATATCGCCAAATGATTGAAAAAGCATAGATTATAATTTTATGGTTTTTGATTCTCCGGAATAAATGGTGAACCGTTTTGAAATAGTACTTTGCATATCTTTTGCCAGCCGGCTTCTGTAAATTACATAATATGTGCCCGGTTGTAAAGCAAGTGTTTCTTTTAATATCCGGTTATTCAGCAGATATATTTTGTGCAATTGATTGTTTTCAAGGCTAAAAACACCTCCATAAATTTCTATACTGCTATAGAAAGTAACCAAACCCGGATTAGGGATTTTAATAGTAGTTGTATGGCTTTGACTTATCTGCACATCTTCGAGATGAATCCGGGGTAAAGTCAATATATCAATATCGTATTTACCAACCAGATATTTTTCGGTTGAATTGATTTGCTGTACATTGATTGTGGTAGTGGTATTGTGGTTCGAAATCAGACATTTTATCTGCGATTGATAAGAACTGAGCAAATCGCTTTGCATTAAAATATTAAGTTGACCCTGGGGAGCAGGCAATTCGATTACGTTATGCACATTTGGAATTAAATCAATATCTTTTAATTCAACGGTTGGTAGTGTTTGAATAATCAGATTATAGCGTTGCAGCGGATCAATTTCCAGTGAATCGGAATAACCGCGATCGGTAATGGTATGATAAAAATTATATTCTACCGAATTGGAAACCGGGTTATAAAACGTCATATTAACATCGGTTTCGGTAGGGAGGTTATCGATATCCAAAAGGTTTACCTGAGTAGTGGTTTGGTTTAAAATATTTTTAATAATGGCATGCAGAATAGACTGAAAATTATCGGGCGAAGAAGCATCGTAATAAGTACCGATACAATCGAGTCTAGTTTCCAGATTACTTTGCACATTCAAGCCAATCACAAAAGGTCTGACAATGGCATGTTTTTTTTGCAATGCATTGGCAATGGCACAAGGGTCTCCTTCGCATGATTCTTCCCCATCGGTAATTAATATAATAATATTTCTGCTATTTTCATCACTTGGAAAATCATGTTCCGATCTTTCGAGTGAATAGGCAATAGGTGTAATGCCTTTGGGTGCTATGGTACGGAGTTTACTTTGAATAAAAACAGCATTTTTTGCTCTGAATCCCACTTCCAGTTTTGAATCGCGACAGTCGTGCAAGGAATAGTATGATTGATGGCCATAGATACGCAAAGCCATTTGCAGATTTTCTATATCTTTCAGGGAATCGACCAAATCGGATAAAATTCTTTTTGCCGCATTCATTTTACTGCTGTTTACCCATTTATTAGCCATACTTTGCGATGCATCGAGCATAAACAGTATGCGGGTAACCGTTGGTTTGTTTTGTGCATGCAGCAAAGGAGAAAAGCTGCCTGTCAGCAACAATAAAACCAATACAAATGGTTTTAGCAATCGTTTCCGGTATTTTAATGCTTCTTTCATCAGAACCGGATGGTAGCAGTACTTTTAGTAAAAATTTTCACTTTTTGTGTTTGTGTAAGGGTAGTTCTTTTAAATTGATAAGGTCTGTAAACAACCCAATAGCTTCCGGGTTGTAATCGTACAGACTGCGGACTCTTGATATATTTTATTTCATACACTCTTTCGAGGGTATTGTTCCTTTTTATATATACACTCAAAATTCCTGGCCGGCTTACGCTTAAATTAAGGGTTCCCTGAGTAGGTATGTCGATTTCGGTATTTTTACTTTGCTCAATTTTTACATTGTTATAATACAAACGCGGAAGGGTTAATATCTCCAAATCATAAGTACCTACCAATAGTTTTTTGATAGAATTAAAATTTTGAACAGCAATAATTTCATCTTTTCCGGTTTGGCGGATAATACAGGGAATAGATGCAAATCCCATACTGCCTTTGATTTTTAAAATCAACTGGCCCTGGGGAGCAGGAACAGCGATAATATTATGTTTGCCCGGAATAATTTCAATATTCCGTTTCACTACCGGAGGGGTAGTATGAACAGTCATGTCGTAAATACCTACCGGATTGATATCGAGGGTATCGGGAAAGCCGTAATAATCCAATGAATGTACAAAGCTATAATCAACTCTTTTGCTAAAATGGTTATAGAAAGTAATTTCAACGTCTGTTTCGGTAGGATTTCCATACGAATCGAGCAGATTCACCTGAGTAGTCGTATTATTGAGTGCCTGAGAGATGACTACATTCAATGTATTCTGAAAAGAAATTTCATCAACGGCATCGTAGTAAGTACCCAAACATTTAAAATAGTCTTCTCCTTCTTTACCCATACCAAGCCCGATAATGAAAGGCCGCAGTGCTATATGCTTACCCTGCAACACGGAAGATACCGAACAGGGATCCCCATCGCAGGTTTCCAAACCGTCAGTAATCAGAATCATTACATTTTTAGCCATAGGATCATCGGGGAAATCGTTAAGCGCTTCAAAAAGACTGTATGCAATGGGTGTTTGCCCCTGGTTTTTTACTTTATCCAATAATTTTTTAAATGCCTGAGCATTGTTTCTGGCAAAGGGTACTTCCAGTTTAGAATCATTGCAATCATTTTTTTGCCGGGGTGATTGATGACCGAAAAGTCTTAAACCAAATTCAATATTTTCACCACTTAGTTCAAGACTATCGAGGGTATGAAACAGTAAATTTTTAGCAATATCAAATTTAGTTTTTTCATTCCATTTACCAACCATGCTACCCGAAGCATCGACAACAAAAAGCACCCGGGTGAGTTTGTTCTGAGCCAAAAGCTGAGGGGTATGAAACAGGAAGAAAAGCAAGGGTAAAAGCAAGCCCGGCCGTTTGACAAAACGGATGAATATAGCTGTAAATTTATCTGCTTTATATTTCATTCAATCATACACTTATACCGGGTAGTCGCCCAAGGTTTCAGTTAGTTGATGCAAGGCCAAAGCCAGTTCTTCGTCATCAGGAGCAACGCCATGCCAATGATGTTTATTTTCCATAAAATCAACACCGGCCCCCATCATGGTATGCATCACAATAGCAACGGGTTTTTCATGAAAAGCTTTTTGTTTGGCTTCATGAAGTACATGCAACATTTCAAGCACATCATTTCCTTTTTCCGTTTCGATAACCAACCAGCCGAAGGCACGCAATTTAGCAGACAAATCGCCCAGACCAAATACTTCTTCGGTAGAGCCGTCAATTTGCAAACCATTCCGGTCGAAAGTAGAAATCAGATTATCCGCTTTATAATGAGCGGCAGCCATGGCTGCTTCCCATATTTGTCCTTCTTCACATTCACCGTCACCATGCAGGGAAAAAACCAAATGATGGTCATCATTCATCTTTTTGGCCAGTGCGGCACCCAAAGCCACCGATAATCCTTGTCCCAACGAACCGGAAGCAATCCGGATACCGGGCAAGCCTTCAGCAGTGGTAGGATGTCCTTGCAAACGGGTATTTAAACGTCTGAAAGTGGATAATTCTTTCAATGGGAAAAAACCTTTTCTTGCTAAAACGCTATACCACAAAGGAGCAATATGTCCGTTTGATAAAAAGAAAATATCTTCCTCTTTTCCTGCCATATCAAAACCGGATTTTGTATTCATAATATTGAAATACAAGGTGGTCATAAATTCGGTACAGCCTAAACTGCCACCCGGATGTCCTGAAGCAGCTCCATGCACCATTCTGAGTATATCCCGTTTGATTTGGGGAACTAATTGTTTAAGTTTTTCTATATCAGTCATTTGTTTATTTGTGTTGTATTCAAAGATAAGTTAAAAATGCTGATATCAAACCGGCAGGGCAAAGATTGCCTGTTGAAAACAAAAGGATAGTCTTTTTTGTAAATTTGCCTTTCTCAATAAAATAGCAATTAATCGAAAACCATCTAAGTTTAATCTTGAAAAGCATCGATTTTTATGAGCCAGGCTCTTGTTCCTTATAAAAGCAAAAATAATATCAGAATAGTCACAGCAGCATCTTTATTTGACGGGCACGATGCTGCTATCAATATCATGCGAAGGATTTTACAATCCAGTGGTGCCGAAGTCATTCATCTGGGTCATGACCGTTCGGTACAGGAAATTGTAGATACGGCCATACAGGAAGATGTACAATCGGTAGCGATAACCAGCTATCAAGGCGGGCACATGGAGTATTTCAAATACATGAAAGATTTGCTGAGTCAGAAAGGAGCAGGGCATATTAAAATATTCGGAGGTGGCGGAGGCACTATATTGCCTCAAGAAATTGAGGAATTGGAAGCCTACGGTATTGCCCGTTTATACTCACCGGATGACGGTCGCGAGATGGGTCTTCAGGGGATGATTAACGATTTGCTTGAACAATCTGATTTTCCGGTAGGTGAAAAATGGAATTATTCTCTTTCTGATGTGAAGCAAAAAAACACCAATGCCATAGCACAACTGATATCGGCAGCCGAAAATTTTCCGGAACATTCAAAGGCAATTATTGATCAAATAAGCAGAATAGCAGCCAAAAGCAATACACGTGTATTGGGAATAACCGGAACAGGAGGAGCCGGTAAATCATCGCTAATTGATGAACTTATCAGGAGGATGCTGTTAGATTTACCCGGTAAATATTTTGGTATCATATCGGTCGATCCTTCAAAAAGAAAATCAGGTGGTGCCCTGCTGGGTGATCGAATCAGAATGAATTCGATACACAGCCCCAGCGTATTTATGCGTTCATTGGCTACCCGGCAATCTAATCTTGCTTTATCAAAATATGTACGCGATACGGTGAATATTATGAAAGCGGCTCATTTTGATTTAATTATTCTGGAGACTTCCGGTATCGGTCAATCGGATACTGAGATAATAGACCATTCAGACCTGAGTATGTATGTAATGACCCCTGATTACGGAGCAGCATCACAACTTGAAAAAATCGATATGCTTGATTTTGCCGATATAGTTGTGCTCAATAAATTTGATAAACGGGGAGGTCAGGACGGATTGCGTGATGTGAGGAAACAGTATAAACGAAATCATCAGCTATTTGATACCCCTGATGAAGCACTGCCGGTATACGGCAGCATAGCTTCACAGTTTAATGATCCGGGAACCAATGCTTTGTACATGGCACTGATTAAAACCTTGAATCAAAAAACCGGAACTCATTTTAAATCAACATTTATAAAAGACAGCAGTCTATCAGAAAAAATTTACATTATTCCACCTAAACGCATCCGCTATCTATCTGAAATTTCGGAAAACAACCGGAATTATGATACCTGGGTGGAACAACAAGCCGAAATAGCCGACCGGCTTTATGCCTTACAAACAAGCATTAAAGGCTTGGAAGGACGAAAGGCTAATGCAGTGGAATTACGCCATGGACTGCAAAAGGAATATGAACGAATCGCTCTTGATTTGGATCCGCATAACCTGGAATTGCTTAATCGTTGGAAAGCAATTGAAAAACAATATCAGGAAGGGGAATACAGCTACCGGGTCAGAAACCGGGAAGTAAAAGTCAAGACTACTTTTAAGAGTTTATCGCATAGTAAAATATCGCGTATATCCTTGCCTAAATACCGGAGTTGGGGAGATTTATTGCAATGGTTATTGCAGGAAAACCTGCCGGGTAGTTTTCCATATACGGCAGGTGTTTATCCTTTCAGGCGCGAACACGAAGACCCTACCCGTATGTTTGCCGGTGAAGGAGCCCCCGAAAGAACCAATAAACGATTTCATTATGTGAGTTTGGGTATGCCGGCACGCAGACTTTCTACGGCATTTGATTCGGTTACACTTTATGGCCGGGATCCTGATCTCAGGCCTGATATTTACGGAAAAATCGGTAATGCCGGTGTTTCGGTTTGTTGTTTGGATGATGCCAAAAAATTGTATTCCGGTTTTAATCTTTGCGACCCGGCTACTTCGGTATCCATGACCATCAACGGTCCGGCAGCTATTATGACTGCTTTTTTTATGAATACGGCTATCGACCAGCAATGTGAATTATACATCAAAACCAATGGACTTGAAGCGGATGTAAAAAAGAAAATTGAAAAAATATTTAACAATCCGGCAAAGCCAAAACCCCGGTATAATGAAACATTGCCCAAAGGTAATGACGGACTCGGACTCATGCTTTTAGGTTTAAGTGGCGACAAGGTATTGCCCAAAGAGGTATATGAAAAGATAAAAAGCGATACCCTGAAAAAAGTGCGTGGAACCGTACAAGCCGATATTTTGAAAGAAGACCAGGCGCAAAATACTTGTATTTTTTCTACCGAATTTTCATTGCAACTGATGGGTGATGTACAGGATTGGTTTATCAGACATCAGGTAAGGAATTTTTATTCGGTTTCTATATCGGGTTATCATATAGCTGAGGCAGGAGCCAATCGAATAAGCCAGTTGGCCTTTACCCTTTCCAACGGCTTTACTTATGTAGAATATTACCTCAGCCGGGGTATGAAAGTGGATGATTTTGCCCCTAATCTTTCTTTCTTTTTCTCCAATGGACTTGATCCCGAATATGCCGTCATCGGCCGGGTTGCACGAAGAATCTGGTCGAAAGCCATGAAGTTGAAATATGGTGCCAACGAAAGGTCACAGAAATTAAAATATCATATTCAAACCTCAGGCCGTTCGCTGCATGCCCAGGAAATCGATTTTAATGATATCCGGACTACCCTGCAGGCTTTGTATGCCATTTACGATAATTGCAATTCGCTGCATACCAATGCTTATGATGAAGCGATAACCACACCCACCGAGGAAAGCGTTCGCAGAGCCATGGCTATTCAGCTGATTATCAATCATGAGTTGGGATTGAATAAAAATCAAAATTCATTACAAGGGGCTTTTATCATAGAAGAACTTACGGCTTTGGTGGAAGAAGCCGTGTTAATGGAATTTGACCGGATAACAGACCGTGGAGGGGTACTGGGTGCTATGGAAACCATGTATCAAAGAGGAAAAATACAGGAAGAAAGCATGTATTACGAATCCTTGAAACTAAGTGGTGATTTACCCATTATGGGTGTGAATACTTTTCTGAACAGCAAAGGTTCACCCACCATTATTCCGGGCGAAGTAATACGGGCAACCGAAGCCGAAAAACAAGCACAAATCAATACTTTAAAACAATTGCACCAACAGCATGCAAGCACAGCATCAAAATATCTTGAACAAATAAAGCAGGCAGCCATTCGCAACGAGAATCTGTTTGATTACCTGATGGAAGCCGGTAAATATTGCTCTTTGGGGCAAATTACACAAGCACTGTTTGAAGTAGGCGGGCAATACAGAAGGAATATGTAAAATCCTGTATCTTCCTTAATTTTATGTTTCATGGCAAATCAAACGGATTTTAGCGGATTAAAAAAAGGCTCGATAAAATGGACTGGCCTTCTGTTTATATGTTTAAATTCATTGTTCCTATCGAACAAATTACCGCGGTAACCGGGCTGTTTGAAAAAAGTGATGTAATTACCAAAGTATCGAAAAAGGGAACTTATATCAGTGTCACCGCAAAACCTTTGATGTATAGCAGCGAGAAAGTGATTGAGAAATACAAACAAGCTCTTCAAATTAAAGATTTGGTAGCCTTGTAAACAAAAATCAATATAAAGGCAGATGCTTATCGACCGAGAGCGACCAAAAATGCAGGCCACCTGACAAAGCATAAAAGCGTCCTACCGGATATTTTATTTCCAAATATTTTTGAGCAATCACACTGCGGATACCATTCTGGCAAATCAAAATAACATCTGCATCGGTATTGATATTTGTATGTTTGTTAGGAATTTGATAAAGTGGCAAGGATTTACTTCCGGGAATATGTCCCAATGAAAATTCACCGGGCTCTCTCACATCAATCATTTCGGGTCTTTCTCCCGAAAGAAGCAACTCGTATAGATCGGTTGCGCTAATAGTTCGGATTAACATTTTAATGGGGTGTTTTAGTTAATAATGTCTAATTCATTCTTATCATTTTTCGTACAATGAAATACATTTGTTGCACGTTTTAACACAAATTCGTTAGTATAACACGTATCTCCTTGACTTCAAAGCATTTCAGATGAGAAAGATTTTTATCCGTTTTCCTTTTCTATTGATTATTATGCTTGCATTTTCTTTTTCATCCGCTAATAAAGAAACAATCAGTTTTATACAAGCGCTACAAAAAGGATTGATTACGCTTGATATTCATGGCCGTAATGATGCTGATTTACCGGAAGATGCTTCTACTTACTATGGCAAATGCGTTGTATTGACGGTGAAAAATACCAGTGGAAAAGCTTTACAATTGAGCATGGAAAATGGTCAACTTTTACATTCAGTTGACAGCGGTGCCCAGGACCTCATCATTACTCAGCCCTTGATAATGGCACTCGCACCTGCTAGTGAAAAGTCAGAAAATCTTTACGCCATGTGCACACAGATGTCGCACTGGTCACCGGGCGAAGAAGATGCTTTCAATATTGGGCCTATGGCAGGAGAAGATTTGCGAAATCTGACAGATATTATCAATCGAAATCGAATTCAGAATAAAACAGGTCAGGACGCTGTTTGGGTACTTACGGATGCTTTACCCATCCATAATATTTATGGTGAAACGAATCAGGTACAAATACTCAAAGATTATCTTATACCTATTGTAGAAAATTCAGCAAACACAAGAACAACTATCAAATATAAAAGCAGCGGAACTTTTAAATTCCGTTTACTTGAAAACAGCAAAGCTTCCATGATATTATACAATCAGCAAGGAGAAGAATTTCAGGTTTATTTCCGTGATAAATTTTTCAGACGGGGTATTTATTCTATGAAATATGATTACAGCAATGAATATATGGAAGCGGGTATTTATACGCTGAAATTGAAAATTGAAGGAAAGCCGCCCAAATTCAAACAATTCATTGTGCAATAGCATAGCCTTAATCTTGATTAACAAGCCTTTCGTTTAAAAGCCGGTATAGATAATCGCCCGGTAATCCTACTTTTGTCGATAATATCATTATTTTTATTGCTATATCAAAGAGATATTGGCAAATCAAAATAAACCAAAGGCCTGTACTTCTAATCCGGACAAAAATAATTATGCTAAAGCCAATCCATGAAACGGAATACTATAAACACCATAGAAACTAAAGATGTATTAGAAGCACTCGCAGATAAAAACACGATGATTATTGATATTCGTCCGGTAGATGCTTATAACGGATGGACTTTACAAAACGAAAAACGTGGTGGACATATCAAAGGGGCTAAATCGCTACCCGGCAAATGGACAAAATATATTGACTGGATAGAAATCGTACAATCTAAAAATATTCTTCCTGAGCATAAAATTATCCTTTACGGATATGACCCTGATGAAATGAATACCGTGGCCGCTTTATTTAAACGCTTTGCCTACGATAAGCTTTTTGTTTATCAAAATTTTATAGAAGAATGGGTGAATGATGCTGCCATGCCCATGGACAAGCTGAAGCGTTACCGGTATTTGGTTCATCCGGCATGGGTAAAAGCATTGTCAGACCAACAAAAAGCATTTGATAAAGAAAAAGGAAAGATAGTAATTTGCCATGCACATTACCGCAATCGTGATGCTTATTTATCAGGGCATATACCCGGTGCAATTGATTTAGACACTTTGGCTCTGGAATCACCCGAAACCTGGAACAGGCGTTCACCACAAGAGCTAAAAAAAGCACTGGAAGAACATAGTATTTCGGCTGATACGAGGGTGGTATTATACGGTAAATTCATGTTTCCTGACAATGCAGATGAATTTCCGGGTAGTGCAGCAGGTCATCTGGGAGCTATTCGCTGTGCTTTTATCATGATGTATGCCGGGGTTAAAGATGTTCGGATATTGAACGGTGGCTTTAAAGCATGGGAAGATGCAGCTTACGAAATCAGTTATGAGGATGTTCCCAAAAATCCCATTACAGATTTTGGTACTGCCATACCGGCACATCCCGAATATGCCGTTGATATCAAAGAAGCCAAAGTAATGCTGAAAGATAAACGCAGCGAATTGGTTTGTGTACGTTCGTGGACCGAATATACCGGGCAAGTAAGCGGTTATAACTATATCGAAAAGAAAGGACGCATCCCGGGAGCGATTTATGGCAATTGCGGTTCAGATGCATATCACATGGAAAATTACAGAAATCCGGATAATACAACCCGTGCTTTCCGGGAGATTGAAAAACAATGGATTGAATCGGGCATCACACCAGATAAACATCTTGCCTTTTACTGTGGTACAGGATGGCGGGGAAGCGAAGCTTTTTTAAATGCCTGGCTGATGGGTTGGCCAAATATATCCGTTTTCGATGGAGGTTGGTTTGAGTGGAGCAATGATCCCAACAACCCCTATGAAAGCGGAATTCCGGAATAAAATACTTATTCCAATCCCAATACTTTTTTCCCTTGTTCAAATACAATATCAACCGGTATGGCTTGATCGGTAAGGCGTTTCAAATCGGCTTTAAGCTGTTCGCCAATCACCGCTTTCTCAGCCATCAGTTTTTTTACCCCCTCATAATCGCCATCACCCTGCAAAGTAAGAATCAGATTGGAAAGCGATTGAACAGCAGCAGCAAATTTTTCTCCGTTCACATGATAGGTACCATCGGCATTGCGGGTAAAAGCCCCTTGTTCGAGAAAATAATTGAAGCGTAGCATATTGGCTTTGCCGTGAGCACTTGATGCACCGAAGCGGATGGAACGGAAAATACTGGCCATGAAGGTTACATAATAATCCATGATATCGCCATCCAGTTCGCCCTTATTCAGCAGTTCGCTTACCATAAACAAACCCAATATATCGGCCTTTCCTTCTTCAAGGGCAGAAGCTTGTTCTTTCAAGGCTTCGCGTACCGTGCCTTTACCGCTAATCGTATTTTTTATACCCAATCCATGCGCTACTTCATGAAACATGGTATTGGCAAAAAAGGCATCGAAACTTATATGATTCCTTTGGCTTGAATCAATTAATACACCGGCAATAGGCATCAGGATTTCATCAAATTTGGCTCGCATGGTATTTTTCAATTGTAGTCTGCGGGTACCTTTTTCCAATTGCACCCTTTCATCGTTAGGTAAATTGATGGCAATGGTTTTGCTGCCGGCATTACAATCACCGGCATAATAAATTACATCATAGGCATTGAGTTCGGCATCTGAGCCGGGGGTTTCCTGTTTATATATATCATCAACCGGCAGATTATGTTGCAACCCGGGTAAAAAAGCCACATATTTTTGTAAACGCTTGCTCCAGTCCATATCCTTCAGCAATACATAGGCTTCATAGCTGGCTTTTTGTCCGAATAATCCATCTTCATAGGTTTCAATAGGACCGATAACAATATCCACCGGATTATCTTTCATATCGAGCCAGGCCATATCGCTGGCAAAATAATTATCGCTTAATAAAGCTTCGGCACGCAGGGTAAGGTATAGTTTAAAAGCGGTATTATCCGATAATTCGGCAGCATCGAGCAAATACTTGGCTGCCCGATTCAATTCTTCATGATATGCATCATGATACCAAACTACTGTAAGGTCTCCGGTTTCATCTCGCCTCAATAAGGTATAAAGGTTGGTTTTTTCAGAAAGATTAGCAGCTGCATATTCTTCTTTCGTCATATCGACAGGGTAAAAATTAGCCCCGGCCGGTTTGGGGCCTATTCCATCGATAAAAGAGCTATCGTTGTTCAGCCTATCCCAAGGGCCGTAATTAATGTCGATATATTGTAAGCTTGCCTCATTTTCAACTTTATTGAGCAGTTTATTTTTATCGCCCCA
>JAJRWN010000058.1 GCA_024276745.1 Bacteroidota bacterium | reverse complement strand
GATTGAAGTACTTGATATACAAAGAATGGAATATCGCCCCAAAACCAAACCCCGCTTCAAATCGGTAGGGGCTGCCCGGCAAGCCGATCAGCTAGCCGACCGTTTAAAAATCCTGGCTAAAGGAAAAGATAAAGCAGCCGATTTTTTCAGGCAGTTATCATTTCACCTTTTTGCTTATGTATCAAACCGTATTCCTGAAATTACGGATGATTTATATAAAATGGACGATGCCCTTCGAACCGGTTTTGGATGGGAATTAGGTCCTTTCGAAACCTGGGATGTTTTGGGAGTAGAACGAATGGTAAAAGCCATGAAAGATGCCGGTCATCAGCCTGCTGCATGGATAGATGAAATGCTGGCTTCGGGAATGGATCATTTCTACAAAACTGAAAAAGGCAATCGCTTTTATTATGACCAAAAGGACAAAAAATATAAAGCGATTCCGGGTACTTCCGATTTTATTATTCTGGATAATTACCGTGGTGAAAAACCGGTATGGAGCAACGAGGGCTCTACCTTGCATGATATAGGCGATGGAGTATTGAATCTGGAATTTCACACCAAAATGAATGCCATTGGTTCTGATGTTATTCAAGGCATTAATAAAGCCATTGACATTGCTGAGAAAGACTATCGTGGTTTGGTGATTGGCAACGATGCTCCTGCTTTTTCAGCCGGAGCCAATTTGGCGATGATATTGATGCTGGCTGTGGAGCAAGAATTTGACGAGCTCAATATGGCTATATCCATGTTCCAGAAAACGACCATGCGCACCCGTTATTCCGCTATCCCTGTAGTGGTTGCTCCACATGGATTGACCCTTGGGGGTGGTTGCGAACTTTCAATGCATGCCGACCATACTCAAGCAGCAGCTGAAACCTATATCGGTTTAGTGGAGGTAGGAGCCGGGCTTATTCCCGGAGGAGGAGGCACCAAAGAAATGGTATTAAGGGCTTCCGATGAATATCAAAGTGGTGAAGTTGAATTTCCGGAATTACAAAAACGTTTCCTTGCTATAGCACAGGCACAAGTGGCCACATCTGCTGTTGAAGCCATGGAAAAAGGAATTCTTCGTTCCGGTGTCGATGCCTTTACCATGAATCAAAACCGTTTGATTGCCGATGCCAAAAGAGCGGTTATTGATTTGGATGAAGCCGGTTATACCCAACCGCTTATGCGAAAAGATATTAAAGTTTTGGGACGTAGTGCACTAGGTGCATTCTTCACCGGAGTATATGCTTTTGGGGTGGGCCATTATGTGACGGACTACGATATGAAGATTGCTCAAAAGCTGGCCTATGTGATGTGTGGAGGCGACCTTACGAGTCCGCAAATGGTTGATGAACAATATCTCCTCGACCTCGAACGGGAAGCTTTCCTCAGCCTCTTGGGCGAAAAGAAAACGTTGGAAAGAATAGAAAGCCTGCTAAAAACAGGTAAACCATTGAGAAATTGATTTTTTAAAAATATCAGGTATTAAGTACGAAGTATTAAGTAAAAAAGTTGAATTGTGAATCGGTATGAAAAATTGGACGTTTGGCATAAAGCCATTGAATTAACAAAGGATATTTATCACTTGAGTAATCAATTTCCAGAGGATGAAAAATTTGGGCTGATTAGCCAAATAAGAAGAGCTGCAGTATCAATTCCTGCCAATATCGCTGAAGGAAGTGGAAGAAATTCGAATAAGGAATTCAATCATTTTTTGGGTATTGCTTCAGGATCTTGCTCTGAAGTGGAAACATTACTCTTTATAGACGAACCTTTAAACTTCGTTGGTAAGAAAGAATTTGATGATATAATTGTTAATACAGGACATATAAGAAATATGATTTTCAAACTACAAAAGTCTTTAAGTAATTAGTACTTTGTACTTAATACTTTGGACATTGTACAAACAAAACAACAATGAGAGAAGCATACATAGTAGCCGGATTCAGAACTGCCGTTGGCAAAGCCAATCGAGGCGGTTTTCGTTTCACCCGACCCGATGATTTGGCCGTAAAAGTAATTGACCATTTATTAAAAAGTATTCCACAACTCGATCCCCACCGGGTAGATGATTTGATTGTAGGCAATGCCGTACCGGAAGCAGAGCAAGGTCTGCAAATAGGTCGGATGATTTCCGTACGAGTTTTACCCATGGAGGTTGGAGGTGCCACAGTGAATCGATATTGCGGTTCAGGGGTTGAGTCAATTGCCATTGCCTCGGCCAAAATCCGTTCAGGCATGGCCGATTGCATTATTGCCGGTGGAGTAGAGTCCATGTCTTTAGTACCGACTGTCGGTTGGAAAACCGTACCGAATTACGAGGTATCTAAAGAACATCCTGACTACTATATGGGCATGGGTTTGACTGCAGAAGAAGTAGCTCGTAAATACAAGGTATCGCGCGAAGACCAGGATAAGTTTTCTTACGAATCGCATCAAAAAGCCTTGAAAGCGCTTAAAGAAGAAAAATTCAAAGACGAGATTGTTCCTATTGAAGTGGAAGAAGTTTTTGTGAAAGATGGCAAACGCCAAACCCGCTCATGGGTAGTAGATACCGATGAAGGTCCGAGGACTGATACTTCTCTGGAAGCTCTGGCCCGTTTGCGTCCTGTCTTTGCTGCCAATGGAAGTGTAACAGCCGGTAATTCATCACAAACTTCTGATGGAGCTGCATTTGTAATCGTGATGTCTGATGAAATGGCAAAAGAATTAAACATTAGCCCTATTGCCAGAATGATTACTGCTGTAACGGTTGGTGTTGAACCCCGTTACATGGGCATTGGACCCAAAGAAGCTATTCCTAAAGCCCTCAAAAGAGCCGGATTAAAATTAGATGATATCGATTTGATTGAACTCAACGAAGCTTTTGCTTCCCAGTCATTGGCTGTTATTCGCGAAACTTGCCTTAATCCCGATATTGTTAATGTGAACGGAGGAGCTATTGCCCTCGGACATCCGCTGGGATGTACCGGCACCAAGTTAACTATCCAAATTATCAATGAACTGAGAAGAAGGAAACAAAAATATGGCATTGTAACAGCCTGTATCGGAGGAGGACAAGGTATAGCATCAATTATTGAATTACTCAACTGAGAAAAAAAGTAACATGGAAAATAACAATATTAAAGTATTGAAAGGTGGCGAATTTTTAGTCAGGGAAAGCACACCCGATACCATCTTCATACCCGAAGAGCTCAACGAAGAGCAAGGTATGATTCGGGATATGGCTGCAGAATTTGTTGAAAAAGAAGTAAGTCCATTGTTGGATGAAATTGATGCTCAGCAAGAGGGTCTGATTCCTTCCTTGATGGAAAAGGCCGGTGAATTAGGGTTGCTCAGCACCTCTATTCCGGAAGAATTCGGGGGTTTTGGGCAAGATTTTAACACCAATGCCGCTATGACCATAGCCATTGGGCCAAGCTTTTCTTTTGGGGTAGCTTTTGCCGCTCATACCGGTATCGGTACATTGCCAATTCTGTATTTTGGCACTGATGAACAAAGGAAAAAATATTTACCCGGTTTGGCATCCGGTCAATTGAAAGCGGCTTATTGCCTAACCGAACCCGGTTCTGGTTCCGATGCACTCGCTGCCCGTACCAAAGCCGTATTGTCTGAAGATGGAAAATATTATATCCTGAACGGACAAAAAATGTTTATTACCAATGGTGGCTTTGCTGATTTATACATTGTATTTGCTAAAATTGACGGTGAAAAATTTACCGGTTTTATTGTTGAAGGCGACAGTCAAGGATTAACCCGGGGGCCGGAGGAGAAAAAAATGGGCATTAAGGGTTCCTCAACAACTCCCATTTTTCTCGAAAATGTAAAAGTACCGGTAGAAAATCTTTTGGGTGAAATAGGTAAAGGGCATCTGATTGCTTTTAATATTCTGAATATCGGTCGCTTTAAATTATGTGCCATGGCTGTTGGCGGATGCAAAGCGGCAGCTTCTGTTTCGGTAGCTTATGCCAACGAAAGACATCAATTCGGAAAAGCTATATCAAGTTTTGGTGCCATCCAATATAAATTGGCCGAACAGGCGATTCGCATTTTTGTTTCGGAATCCGCAACCTATTGGGCCAGCGATTTGATCAACAGGAAAGTAGAAGAAATGAAAGCTTCTGGATCTTCTTACTGGGATGCCATTATGACTGCTGCCGAAGAATATGCCATTGAATGTGCTATGCTCAAGGTGATGGGTTCCGAAACACTCGATTATGTGGTAGATGAAAATGTACAGATTCATGGTGGCTATGGTTTTATCGAAGAATATCCGGCTGCTCGTCCTTACCGAGATGCCCGTATCAACCGGATTTTTGAAGGTACCAATGAAATCAATCGTTTGCTTACCGTTGACATGCTATTGAAAAGAGCTTTAAAAGGACGTATCGATTTGATGGGGCCGGTTAAAGCTGTACAAAATGAATTGATGTCAATTCCTGATTTTAATACGGAAAAAGATACTGGTGTTTTGGCTGCCGAATGTAAAGCCATTGCCAATGCTAAAAAAGCAGTACTGATGGTGGCCGGTGCTGCCGTGCAGAAATTGATGCAAAATCTTGAAGATGAGCAAGAAATTTTGATGAATATTGCCGATATGATGATGGAAGTGTATGGTGCCGAAGCGGCCTTATTAAGAAGTTTGAAAATTTTGAATCTAAAAGGTGAAACAATTGCACAGCCTTATATCGACATGACCCGTGTTTTCGTTAGCGATGCCATGGAAAGACTTAATTTGCATGGAAGACATGCCTTGGCTGCTTTTGCCGAAGGCGATGAACTAAAAATGATGCTTATGGGGTTAAAACGTTTTACCAAAACTGAAATTGTAAACACCAAAGCCCTAAGAAGAAGTATAGCGGCAAGACTTATTGAAGCTAATAAGTACGCATTTTAATTTATTTGACACCCTCATCCTATTGGCCGGTGAAAGATAGCTTTACTAACTATTGCCGGCCTTTTTTGCTTGATTAAATGAATTGATTAGCTTTGTCTAAAAGCTATTATCATGGGTCTTGTTGAGTCTAAAGATTATGTGTTTTGCCCTAAAGCAGGAAAAGTGTTTGACAAAGGAATTGTGATTGGCACAAAAGCCTATCTGATCTTTGTGCCTGAGATTACTAAAGTATTCGAAGGCTCAAAAAGAATTACCAAAACCTATTCGGTGGCAGGCGTATCTATTGCCGAAGCCACAACAGCTATGTTGAGTAAAGAACCCCTTGATGAAGCGATCATCTTTGCCGAAATCGAACAATGGGATATTCCGGGAACGGAGGTTTTGGCCATCAAATCTTTGGACGGTTTCAAGATAAATTCAAATTGGCTGAATAGCAGCATTGTGATTAAAAAACAAGGCGTTCGGGGCTGGAAACCTTTTTGCAGCAGCCTCGGCAAATCAGGAAAAAGCTTTAAAGCTTTTTATCAAGATATGGAAAAACGCTAAGCCTCCCAAAGCGTCCTTGCCTTCAAATGTAAAATACCGAGTGCTCGGTATTTCTGTATCAAATTATTGTGTCTACATTGCATCGTTGATTTGATAAAGCACTAAAAACTAACTCACTATGAAAAAAATATTCTTTTTTCTGCTGTTGGTGGCCTCCACGGCTATCATCAGTATGGCGCAAAACAAGGCCGATCAACCAATCAAAATTGGTGTGGGCACCACCTTAACTTATACTGTTGATTTTAATTTTAATCAATACGATTTCGTTTGCACATTCATTGACGATGAGGACGATATGATTGTTGATTATAAAATGACCGATGCAAACAGTACCTCCGGCAGAGTCTATATGTCGAAATATGCACTGGATAAATCTACGGCCATGTATAATTATTTCGGAGGTGGAGAAAAGCGCCTCGATTTTCAAACTACCATTCTGGTATCAAAAGTTATTTATGATGCCCTGAAAAACAATACGCCCATTCATATTGATTCAGGAGATGGAGACGAAACTATGACATTCGGTGATTTTACAAAGCTTCCGTGCACTATTGATGGTGTGGAAAGCAGTATCCCCGTTTTGTACGGTCAATCTGACAACAGCAATCAATACTGGGTGTTTGATGATGCTTCGTTTCCGGTGATATTGAAAATGGATCTGGGTTGGTCTATCACCATTAAATCAATTGTTCATTAAAAACAACTATCATGAAAAAATGTAGCACAATTCTTATAATAATGGTCTTAATCTGTAACCATGTTTTTGCACAAGATCATATATCTCAATTTTATTTAATCGATTCTTCAACCATTTGTACTTTTAATGATAACACTTCAGAAATAAATAATTGCGTTAAATCATTTAACCCTATCACGATCGCTATCCACACAGCTGAAGACTCGCTTGAAATAGAGTCACTTTCAAATACGACAACGCTGGTTTACACTATCGATGAGGTGGATAAATCCGATCCGGAAACCTGGACTTATTATCTAAGTTTCGAAGGTCAGGAGGGATACCTGTTAATGGTCTATTATGCGAAAAAGTACCTCGTGTTAAATTCGGTTCCGGATGAAGATGGCAGTTCCGTGTTATTCTTTTACAAGCCCATAGTAGGTTTCGAATAAGCACATACTGCCTACTATAATCAATCGCACAATAAGCCACTTATTTGCCTCATCTCCATGAATTTCGCAGCATCTTCAGAGAGATTTTTTTATGCCGGCCTATGATATGCCTCACTTTGCCTATGATTTCTGAAATTGCGGCATTCTTTTTCATCATCATCTGCTATTATTTATTATCCCTATATCCCGAAAATGACGAAATGCTGAGCCTTTGGGGCTATGCAGTAGTAGTAAGTTAGAAAAGATAAAAACTATATTTGTTTTTGGTTTCGGCCAAAAGTACATCACGAATTTTGCTAGGCAAAGCAAAATGCAAGTTAATGAAAAACGGCCGCCCTTTCAAAGGGTGGCCGTTTGCATAGTGGAGCTGGCGGGAGTTGAACCCGCGTCCAGTCAAGGTATCCATAAGCTTTCTACATGCTTATCGTTTGCTTAATTGTCGGGCAAAAATCAGGTGCTCACGAAAACCCAATAATCTGCCGTATCCCCTAATATTCGCTTCATCTTCAGGGAAAGAGATGTTGCTATTCCGGCCTTCTAATGCCTTCCTTTCCGGTTGCCGGAAAACCCGGGGAAGACAAAGGTGCTTAGTTCCTGGAACTAAGCAGCCAAGGCGTAGTTAGACTCGCCATTTAAAAAGAATAAGTCGATCGCTGAGATTTACGAGCCAACAATCCATGCTCGACATGCTTACTTATACATGACCATGCTGTCAAAGCCGGTCAGCCCCATGATGTCAAAGATCTTTCGATAGCAAAAATAAAGTATTTATCCACAAGCTCAATGCCAATCTTTTGATTCGTTACCTTTGCAATATTTCTGTCTAAAATTATTTTTATCAATGATTCAACGCAAAAAGCTTACGATTGGTTTAATCAAAGAAGGAAAAATTCCACCGGATACACGCGTACCTTTAACGCCTGCACAATGCAGTACTTTGATGCGAAAATATCCTGATATTCATATTAAAGTTCAACATTCAGACATCCGTTGTTTTTCTGATCAGGAATATCGTGATGCTTCTGTTCAAATTGTAGATCATGTTGATGATGCCGATATCCTGCTTGGTGTGAAAGAGGTCAATATCAATGAGTTGATACCGGAAAAAACTTATCTTTTCTTTTCTCATACGATCAAAAAACAAGCCTATAATAAACCTTTATTGCAGGAAATTCTAAAGAAAAAAATCAGATTAGTAGATTATGAGCGTTTAACCGATGATCATGGAATCCGTGTAATTGCTTTCGGACGTTGGGCTGGTATTGTTGGTGCCCACAACGGTTTGATGACTTATGGTTTGAGACATGGTGGATTTAGTTTGCCAAGAGTTAAAGATTGTCATGATTACAAAGCGCTGAAAGCAATTTATCAAGGAGTAAAGCTTCCACCCATGCGTATTGTTTTAACCGGAAACGGTAGAGTGGCAAAGGGTTGCGAAGAAGTTTTGGGAATGATTGGTGTAAAACAATTAAGTCCGCAAACATATCTGAATCAAAGATTTGATTATCCGGTTTATGTAGAACTGCACGATGAAAAACTATATTCCAGGAAATCGGATGGTGGATATAATCAGCACGAATTTTTTACACATCCTGAATTATACAAAACCAGTTTCAATCAATTTCTGGATAAGACCGATTTAATGATTAACGGTATTTACTGGAATCCGGCTGCACCTGTATTTTTTACGCGTGAACAAATGCTTGATACTGATTTTTCGATTCAGACTATTGCAGATATCACCTGCGATATCAGAGGGTCTATACCGTCCACGCTCAGAGCTACCACCATTTCCGACCCCATTATGGGTTACGATCCGGTAAAGGACAAGGAGTGCGAAGCTTTTAAACCGGGTGTTGTAGATGTCATGTCGGTTGATAATTTACCCAATGAATTACCGCGTGATGCTTCGAAAGCTTTTGGTGAAATGTTGATAGAACATGTATGGGAAGAACTGCTTTTAGAAAATAGCCGCATGATCAACCGGGCATCCATTGCAGTAGCAGGGCATTTGAACGAAGGCTACGAATATTTATCAGATTATGTGAAAGAATAATTTAGTTCAGCGTTCTGCCCGGATATACTTGTAAGGCTTCTTCAAGGCAATCCATAGCTGCATTGAGATCGTTCTTTTTGAGTACATAAGCAATTCGAACTTCATCTTGTCCTGCATCGGGGCTGGCATAAAAACCGGTAGCCGGAGCCAGCATCACGCTGGAGCCCTTATAATTAAAATCTTCAAGCAGCCATTGGCAAAAGCGGTCGCTATTATCAACAGGCAGTCTGGCAATACAGTAAAAAGCACCTCTTGGTTTGGGGCATAGCACATAATCCATTGCTTGCAAGCGTTCTACAAGCAGATTTCTTCTACTGTCGTATTCCTGATGTACTCCCCGGAAATAAGTATCATCTACATCAAGTGCAGCCTCGGCAGCAATTTGCCCTAATGTTGGCGGACTTAAACGGGCCTGGGCAAATTTCATGGCTGTTTGCATCACTTCGGCATTTCTGCTGATTAATGCACCAATACGCAATCCACAAGCCGAATATCTTTTTGATACCGAATCCATTAATACCACATGCTGTTCAAGACCTTTCAAATTTAATACACTGTGATGCTGATGTCTGTCATAAACAAACTCGCGATAAACTTCATCGGCAAATAGAAATAAATCGTGTTTTAACACCAGCATTCGGAGTTGTTCCAATTCTGCTTCAGAATACAAATAACCGGTCGGATTATTAGGGTTGCAAATCATGATTGCCCGGGTTTTGGGTCCAATCAATTGTTCAAAATCACTGATTGGAGGCAGGGCAAATGCATTTTCTATTTTACTCGTAACGGGTTTCACCACTACCGAACCCGCAATGGCAAATCCATTGTAATTGGCGTAAAATGGTTCGGGAATAATCACTTCATCACCGGGATCGAGACAAGAAAACATACCAAAGAGAATGGCTTCTGAACCACCTGTAGTGACCAAAATATTTTCAAGTGTTAAATCAATACCTGCCTTTTTATAATAATTAAGTAGTTTAATTCGGTATGATTCAAAGCCGGCAGAAGGGCTATATTCTATCACATTTCTGTTTATGTTTTTCACTGCGCGCAGGGCAATGTCAGGGGTAAGGATATCGGGTTGTCCGATATTCAAATGATAAATATGTTTTCCATTTTTTTTGGCAGCATCGGCAAAAGGTACCAATTTGCGTATTGGTGATGCCGGCATTAATCGTCCTTTTTCTGAAATTTTTGGCATGCTGCAAAAGTATAAAAGGATCTTTTGATAAGGGCATAAAAAAAGCCCGCAATCATCATTGCGAGCTTATTTTATTGTTCAGCTTGGGTTAATTCGGTTTTGTAATCGAATTATCGTTGGTAGGAACTCCAGTATCTGCCGGTGTTTCTATTACCTCCCCTTCAAAATATAATTTGTTGGGTGAGTTTACCGCATTGGAAATAACGGTAATCGGCTTTTTAAATCTACCTACACGAGCTGCATTGTATTGCGCGGTAACGGTACCGGTTTGACCGGGTAGTACCGGATTTTTGCTCCAGTTGGTTACTGTACATCCACATACTTTTTGCACATTTTGAACGGTTAAAGGTTCTGTTCCTGTGTTGGTAAATACAAATTGATAAGAAACCGGTTTTCCTTTTGGCACTTTACCAAAATCATGTGTGGTTTTTTCAAAAGTAATTTTTGCACCACTGGCCAGTGGTGTTGTGTTGTCGTCATTTGTTGTTTGGGCAAAAGAGATGGTGCTCATAACACTCAGGGCAACAAAAAATGTCATAATTCGCTTCATCGTGTTTGTGTTTTGTTGTTTAAAAAAAAATTCAACTTGCCGAAGTCCAAAAGTAGTAAGTTTTAAACAGAATTACTAATATTCTTCAAGCTTCACACTTTTTAACAATGTTTGTGCCAAAACAATATTGTATTTTTTTTACCTTATGCATTATTATTCATGATTTTATTCTTCAAAGGAAGCATAGATCACTATTTCATAGCTGATGATTCATTAACTTTGAGACCGGTATAAAAACAGATATTGTTATGGCAGATCAGGTAAGTAAGGAAAACAAAACGGATAAGATTTCTTTTGAGGATTTTAAAAAAGAAGTGCTGAACGATTATTACCTTGCTAATTTGAGTAGAAATGCCAGTGTAATCGGGCGTAAGGAGGTTTTGACCGGTAAAGCTAAGTTTGGCATATTCGGTGCCGGCAAAGAGATTGCTCAAATTGCTATGAGTAAGGCATTTAAAAATGGTGATTTCAGATCAGGCTATTATCGGGGACAAACATTTGCATTAGCCAGCGGTATGGCTACTGTTGATCAATTGTTCTCAGAACTATATGCCGATACTGATTTAAACCATGATCCATTTTCCGGAGGCCGGCAGATGAATTCGCATTTGGCTACTCCTACTATTGATCAAAACGGAGCCTGGCTGGATGTAACAAAGCGTAAAAATTCGGCTGCCGATTCGGCACCTACTGCAAGCCAGATGGCGCGTGCCATAGGTTTGGGGCTGGCATCCAAAAAATACCGTGAAAATCCGGATATAATAGATAGCCATTTATTCTCAAATCATGGCAATGAAGTCGTTTTCTGTAATATTGGTGATGCCAGTACTTCAGAAGGTATATTCTGGGAATCGGTCAATGCTGCGGCTGTTATGCAAATACCGGTAGCTTTTACGGTTTGGGACGATGGTTATGGTATATCGGTACCCAAAAAATATCAAACTGCACGCAATAGTATTTCAAAAGCTTTATCCGGTTTTGCCACTGATGATGATCATGATGGTATGGATATTTATGTAATTAAAGGTTGGGATTATCCGGCTCTTATCGAGGCTTATCAAAAAGGAATTGATAAAGTCAGGAAAACACATAAACCGGCTTTGTTTCATATCGAAGATGTAACCCAACCATTGGGCCATTCCACTTCCGGTTCGCATGAACGTTATAAATCCAAAGAAAGACTTCAATGGGAAAAAGATTATGATCCGATTCTAAAAACCAGACAATGGATTATCAAATCGGCTATTGCAACTGCTGATGAATTGGATACCATTGAAAAAAATGCTTTAAACGATACGAAAGCCGCTAAAAGATTAGCCTGGGACAGATATTACAAACCGATTTTGGAAGAACGTAAAATACTGGCTTCATTATTGACTGAACTGGCCGGGGACAGCCCACAAAAAGATTATTTACTTCAAATTCAAAAAGACTTATTGGCCATGCTCGATCCTTTAAGAAGGGATATTATGCAAGCGGCAAAAAAAGCCTTGAGATTAACCTTGGGCGAAAAAACTCCACTAAGAACAAAACTCCTGCTTTGGGTAGAAAACGCCTTGAATAAAGGTTCGGAGAGATACAATACTTTTTTGTATTCCGAATCAGAGCAATCGGCATTAAATATACCTGCAGTTGCTGCAGAATACGATGATGATGCACCTTTGATAAATGGATTTCAAATCCTGAATCATTATTTTGATTATATCCTTGAACATGATAATCGAATATTTGCTTTTGGTGAAGATGTAGGTAAAATCGGTGATGTCAATCAAGCATTTGCCGGTATGCAGGAAAAATATGGAGAAGCAAGAGTTTTTGATACCGGTATCCGGGAAGCTACCATTATAGGGCAAGGTATCGGCATGGCTATGCGTGGATTAAGGCCTATTGCCGAAATTCAATATCTTGATTATTTGCTCTACGGATTTCAAACTATTGCCGATGATTTGGCTACTTTGCAATACCGCACTAAAGGACGGCAGAAAGCACCGGCAATTATCCGTACACGAGGGCACCGGCTTGAAGGCATCTGGCACACCGGTTCACCAATGGCCATGATTCTGAATGCAACGAAAGGTGTTCGGTTACTGGTTCCAAGAAATATGACGCAAGCAGCAGGACTCTATAATACCATGTTGCAAAGCGATGAACCGGCCATACTGATTGAATGTTTAAACGGATATCGCCTGAAAGAAAAGTTACCTTCAAATTTGGGTGAGTTTTCAGTGCCTTTGGGCGTTCCTGAAATTTTACAGGAAGGAACAGATGTTAGTCTGGTTACTTATGGCTCTACCTTGCGTATTGTGCAGGATGCCATTAAACAATTGGAAGAAATGGACATCTCCTGTGAACTTATTGATATTCAGACATTGAACCCTTTCGATCGTTATCACATTATTTTGGAATCGCTCAATAAAACCAATAGAATTGCTTTTATCGATGAAGATGTGCCTGGCGGTGCTACTGCATTTATGATGCAGCAAGTATTGGAGTTGCAGGGAGGATATCAATTTTTAGATGCTCAACCTATTACAATTACGGCAAAAGAACACCGGGCTGCTTATGCTTCTGATGGTGATTACTTCTCAAAACCTAATGCTGAAGATATTTTTGAAGCTGTTTACGGTTTAATGCATGAATCTGACCCATCAACCTTTCCGGAGCTTTATTAATCCTTGTTTTTCCAGCAATAGACAAGATTACCTACCGTATCTATCACATGATAATGAGTAAATACAGTTTTGAAATTTGCTTCGAAAGCTGCTCTCAAGGCTTGGTTTGTTCTCATTTCAAGTGTGCTGTATAATAAGGTTCCGTTAGGCGCAATAAGTTTTTTCATTTGTTTAAGGACACTAATGGTCCAACACTTTTCCGGAACCACCTGATCTACATATATATCCATGCAGACAAGTTGGTAATGGCTTTTGCATTGTTGAATATATTCCAATACATCGGCTTGCTGTAAATCAATATGCTCCAGCTTGCTAAATTGCTTTGCCCATTTGATAATCTGAGCATCATATTCTACTCCGGTAATACGAGGAGAATAGTTTAACAGCTGGTGTAGCATATCGGCTATACTTCCTAAACCAAACCCCAGGATTAAAATAGAAGCCGGCTTCAATGCTTTCACATTTATAGCACCAAAAGCTTTACGAAAAGATGTATAATTTGCCTGGTCAGAATATACTGCATGAGGAGCTTGCAGACTAAGATGACCATTCTTTAAGTTAAGATTAAGCTTAGTACCATCGAATGCTTTTGCGGATTGTAAAGTAAACGGGAACAGATAGCTAAATAGAAGCTGAAATGTATTAAGCTTTTTCATTTTTCCGGATTGAGGCTATTCACCTTGATAATATTTCAAAGCTTCCGGTAAATACTTCTCTTTAATATCCCGGATACGCGTTTGATGACTAGGATGTGTACTTAAAAATTCAGGGGGACTTCCTCCTGATAAAGCTTCCATTCTTTGCCAGAAATTGATTGCTTCGCGCGGATTATAGCCGGCTTTGGCCATAAAGATTAAACCGATTCTGTCGGCTTCTGATTCGTGTTTCCGGCTGAAAGGAAGCATTACCCCCACAGAAGCGCCTAATCCGTAAGCTGCGAGGAATAAATTCCGGGTTTGTTCTGGTTTTTGGCTTAAGGCTACATCAAGTGCCATACCACCGGCATACAAAGCCAGTGTTTGGCTCATTCTTTCATTACCATGGCGGGCTACGGCATGTGCAATTTCGTGACCCATGACTACGGCCAGTGCCGTTTCGTTTTGTGTTACCGGCAAGAGGCCTGTATAAACAACTACTTTCCCACCGGGCATACACCAGGCATTTTGCGATGTATCTTCAACCAGATTAAATTCCCACTGAAATTCAGGTATTCTATCCTGGTAGCCTAATTCACGAAGTAAGGATTCGGTTGCAACGGCAATCTTTTCACCGGCACGCTGAACCATTTTTGCATTTGCAGTATGACTAATTACCTGATGTTCTTTAATAAACTTACCGTAATTATCCAGGCTCATACTCAGCATAGTGCTTTCGGGCAGTAAATGTAATTGTCTGCGATTGCTTACCGGTACTCTTTGGCAAGATTGTACTATGAGAGCTATTACTACAAATGCTGTGAATGTCCGTTTCATTCTTATCATTTTAATTGTTCTTATCATTTTTATTTTTTCTTGCTTCTTCAATATATTTCATCCGGTTTACAAACAGTTCAGCTTTTCCGGGATTGGATATGGCATAAACAATAAAATCATCATTTTTCCCCAGGGTTCTTCTGTCTTTTGGTTTCGTATCCATTACTTCATCATTAAACTGTGGATTTGAAGATAATACTTGTAGCATATTGGCCTGGTAGGTTATGAAATACCAATCATGCAAGTCGGTTTCGAGGTAAACATTAAAAAAGTCACCTGCTGTTCTACGGCCTATTTCTACATATCCGTTAAGCACTTTTCCAATTACTGTACCATTTACATGAGATAGTCCAATCTTACCTACCGATATCCAGCTGTTAAAATAATTATTCCATACCATATTCACATTACTTAAAATAAGGCTTGCGGGTAAATCGGTCGGCAATGTGGGAATTCCCGTCATCATGGCTGTGTTTTTGAATTGTTCAGCTTCTTTATCATGGTTTAATAACTGAATGAAATCTTCTTGAAAAGCGTCATCTGTATAATCAATATCCGGTGCATCAAAGGCTAATGTTTGCCAATCATCGGTCATAATTTGCCAAATATTTTTGCTGAGTTTGAAACCAAAAGCCAGATTAGCTTTCATTTTATACGTGGTATCTTCCGGTGCTTTTGAAATTTTTACCGCAAAACGATGGTCTATCATTCCCAAATCGGTACCCAAATCGGTTTTCCCTTCGGCATAGATTCCTTCATCGTTTTTATCGTAAGAAATTTTATTACCAATATCGGTTTCACCGCTTGCCAATAGCGAATCGAGTACTTCATATTTTTCTTCATCGGCATCAAAACGTACTGCACCGTTAACATGAAATACGGCAGCATCTTTTCTATAATATTTTGGAGCAAGTATATTGGTATAAAGTAAAGTTGTATCGCTTCTGTAGATAATACCGGCATATAAGGAATCCCGATGCAGGTTTAGCCATTTTGCCGGAAAGAGTGTAACCGATTTGGCATCTATTTCCTGATTAATCCAAAACCAATCGGTGTTGATGGTAGCACTATCGGGCAAATCAAAACGGCTGATTCCTTTAAAAAATAAATTCTTTTCGGCCGGTTTTAGTTTTACATCTCCTTGAAAAAGCATTTCAGGGTCAATCCGGAAACTATCTGCTTCGAGTACAGTTGTTGAAGCACTTGTTTTTGCCGAATCATGAAATTGAACAACTTCAATATTTGAAAAGGTTAATTTTTGAATTTCCCCTGATCGATTGACATAAGGATAATCGCCACTGGCTTTATAATTATATTTTCCGAGAATATTAACCCTTGCATTTGTGAATTTGTGGTACTGATGCAAGGTGTCGATAATAATCAGTGCCGAATCGACCGGTTCGAATTTGGCATCGGCACCAATGAGTACAATTTTATTGCCTGGAATAATACGGGCATCTGCTACATCGATACCGGGAACACCTTCGGCAATCAAAGTATAATCGTTCAGGTTATAGCTCCCTTTGGAGGCTTTGAAAGAAAGGCTGTCTTGTCCCGGTCGCATGGAAGTAAAGGTTGCATAGATTTTGTTTTCCGGTGGATTGAAATGTATAATTCTTTTTTCAATATCCCAAACAAATGAGTTCATGGTGGTTTGATATTGATTATAGGGCAGCAGGGTAGGTACTTGTTCTTCATTGCTGGTGAAAACACCTATTTGTTTATCTAAATCAATATTGGATCTTACGTTTGGAAGATTAAAGGCAATTTTGTCTTCTGTTACAGATTTTATGGTAAGATTAGACGTGTCGGCCATTAGCGATTTCATACCAAAGCTAAATTTATCGGCTACGATTTTGGCATCAGGCCAATCAAACACACCATGTCCGGTAGCACCTTGAGGGCGAAGATGAACGCTGCCTTTGAGGGTTCCCATGCCATCGAAAAAGCGAAAGGGGCTATGAATAGATTTGGCATTTAAAAATCCGTCATTGGGCTGCCAGTGAAGCAATACCGTATCGCTGACAATGGAAGGGAAAGGAATCTCATTTAGTAATTTTTCATTGACCTTAAATTGTTTTGAAACCGCATTAACCGAATCCGGGAATATCCGGAAGTCATCGGCTTCAAATTCACTACTGAGGTAACTGAATTTTCCGGTACCATGCAATCCACTGAAATTCATGGTTAATTTTCCCTGATAGGTGCCTATACCATGGTAAGCAGGGTATCCTTCATCAGGAGTTAAGTGTGTGAAACCTAAGGAAAGATCAGGCTCAACGTCAAGATTTTCGCGAAACTCGGGAAAAAACCCTGAATGAAACTGACCGGCAAAAGCTTGTGAGAAAATGTCAAATGTTTCCAGACTGTCGAGTATAAAGGGATCTACCCTGAAATAAAAACTATCTCTAGTATATACGTTCTGATACGAACAATTTTTATCGTAGTAAATAAAAGAAGGAACAAGATTTTCGAACATCGGGTATTGTCCTGTTTTGCCTTTACCAGCTTTATTATCGGGATCATCAATGTAAATAATACCTTGTAAGTCTTCAAAAACCGTTTTGATGGGTTGTAATACCGGCTGACCAAATTCATCGAGTTTATCGGTAGGTACATTAAGTTGCATTTTGGCCAGTTCGTCAATGGTGATGGTGTAATCGTCATAATTCAGCCGGTCGGTAACACCGCTAAAATCAACCCGGCCTGCAAATACAGTACCTGAGAAATTCATATTCCGGCCTTCTTCCAGCACTACGCTTCCCGAATCAGGTACTACCTGAACAAAATTTTTATTACTTAAATTAAAATGATCTACACCATCAATAGTTAAATCTTTGCTGACCAAATCGAGTATGGCATTTTTACTGGTACCGATAGAACCTAATTTAATGACATCGTAATCTTCTTGTTGATAGGCTGCTGCCACATATTTAAAGACTTTGTCTTTTACCGTTACAAGCTGTTTTTCTTCGTCATAATAGATAAAACCATCTTCAACCAGATTATACAGTGTTCTTTTAATTTGATCAACAGATAATGTCTTTTTAAATGATTGAGCAAGTGTGAGTGCATCAATTTCGCGGGTTTGATGGTCATTGCAATAGTTTTTCATGACCACCAGTGGATTATAGGTCAATACACTCTGATATTTATTAAATAAGTCAATATCAAATAAATCTGATGACTCGAAATAGGCCATTTTTTGACCTCCTCCTCCGAGCATCGACATTGTGATTTTTTGTTCGTCAAGTTTCCATTCCAGACGTTCTACATCCATTTCCAGTTTATGATAGGAATCGAAAAACCGGGCTTTTGATATACCTTGATTACCGGTGGTAAGGGTGATGGTTTTTTCAGGAATATCAAAACGCATTTTAATACCGGGATGGTAAATTGAATCATTATCAAAATATAGCGAAATTTCAGTTTTGGATGAGCTGGCTCGTACGTTTGGATTTATCTTAAAACGTTCTGCTTTTGCCAATGCTTGTACTTGTCCGTTTTTATCCAGAAATGTCAGACTGGCTTTTTGTACTTTATTTCCTGTTCCGATAATATTGGGGCCACGCAAGCGAAATCCACCGGTATAGTTTACCCGGTCAATCAAATTGTTGATTTCTATGCTTTTCCGGTAGGATGTAAAATCGGGATATTTCGGATCGCCATGGGTTTCATTGGCCATTACCCTTTGTAGTAGTTTTCCTTCAAGCACTTCTTTGAGCATGGGTTTATAGTGCATCAGTACAGAGTCTGCCGTAAACTCACTTTTTCGGGTATCAATGGTATAGTTCCCTAATTCACAGTAAACATTATTAGGGTCCAGGCCACAATTTCCCCAGTTTATCGTTCCTTGAGATCCATGCCATTCTTGTTTTACCGGATAGTAAATTCCTTTTGTATTGAATATAGTTGCCGTATCATGTTTGGTTTGGGTAATCAGATTAGTATTTGTGAATCGAACAAAGGCTTGTCCTGATTCAAATACAAAATCGGGCCATTTGCCTTCTGTTACCCATTGTTTGCTATTGGTATTGCTGATGGCATTTGATTCAAAATAGGAAATGGCAAATTCAATGAAGCGTTTGTATGCACTTAAATTACCCGGTTTGAGCGGAATTAATACAGCCAGTAAGGTTTTGTTGAATTGTTGAATGGTTTCTGGGGGAACCATAGCGCTTATGGCAGAATTTATTGCTCTGAAATAGTTTTCGGTTTCAGGATATACACGCATTTTTAAGCGAAGAATTTCATCATAAATTTTATGCATTTGTTGCATTTGCTCATCCGTAAAAAGACTTGCTGTATAGTTTGTCAATAAAGTTTCGGCAGTGGCTTTACTTAAATCGTTATGCGATGACTTTAAACGATCGCTCAGGGTATTGATCCAATCAAGGTCAGAAACCTTGACCAGGGTATCGCTGCTTTGTGAAAATCCGTTGTAGTAAGAACAAAGCAATAGAACAAGCATGTAAATATGTTTCATAGTTATTATTGTGCAGTAAACAAGGAACATACCCATTCCTCTTCAAATAATTCAAACGATTTTGTAAATCCGGCCAATGCCAGTTTTTTGTTAACGGAATCTGATTCTTCTGATTGTATTCCGCTGATAAGCAATCGTCCGTTTCTGTATAATTTATTCCGAAGTATATCTGACGTATTTTCAATAATCTCTTTATTGATATTGGCTAAAATAATATGAAATCTCTGATTATCGGGATCATCAATTTTGCATATTTTAAAATCTATGTCTGTAATATTATTGAGTATAAAATTTTTTGTTGCTATAGCTTCGGTTTTTTTATCCATATCGATAGCTGAAATATGACTTGCGCCTAATTTTGAAGCCAGTATTGATAAAATACCCGTGCCGCAACCAAAATCAAGTACACGTTTTGCATTAAATGGGAAAAGTTGCATAGCTCTTATCATCAGTAAAGTGCTGGGATGATGTCCGGTTCCAAAGGCCATTTCGGGATCGATGCAGATTTCATAATCCGGTGGTATTTCAAAGGAAGGATGAAAGGAAGCCCGAATACCTACTTTCCCTTCAATGACAGGTTTAAAGTGTTGGTACCAGGCTTTTGACCAGTCTATTTTTTGCAGTGTTTTTATATCAAACTGTAATGGAAAACTGCGCGATAAACTTAGCAGTACTTTTTCCCAGTAGCTTTTTGTTTCTTTCTTAGGAAAAAAAGCTTTTAGTTGATGCCGGTTTATTTCTTCAATACCTTCACAGCCTTCCGAAGTTAACAAGGCAATGATCAAATCTTTTTGATGGGTCTGTTGAAATAAAATATCGGCCATAAAAAAACACATATGCTATATCATTGCATGATAGATAGCTTTAAAATCTTGTGCATTTAACGATGCACCTCCTATCAAACCTCCGTTTACATCGGTTTGCATAAACAATGCTTTTGCATTGCCGGGCTTTACACTCCCTCCATACAAAATAGAACACTTGTCGGCAATATCATTATTCCATTGTTTGCTTATCCAATGTCTGATGGTTTTGTGCATATTCTGTGCTTGTTGAGGACTGGCAGTTTCGCCTGTTCCGATAGCCCATACCGGTTCGTAGGCAATCGTCACTTGTTTCATTTCAGTATCGCTTAATGCTCCCAGGCTCGATTTTAATTGAGATTCAACAATACTTGTTTCGAGACCTTGCTTGCGGTATTTCAACAGTTCGCCACAACAAAAAATTACGTGCATTCCAGCCTGAATAACCCGTTGAACTTTTGAGGTAATATCTTTTTCGCTTTCGTGAAATATGTGTCTTCTTTCCGAATGCCCAATAATTACATATTCTACCCCCAAATCCTTTAGCATATCCACCGAAATTCCACCTGTAAAGGCACCTTTTTTTTCATGATGACAATTTTGTGCACCCAACGAAAAAGAAGGTTTATTTTTCAATAATTCTGCAATGAATGCCAGATGTGTGAAAGGCGGGCATATAATAGTGTGCGCCCTATGGTTATCGGGCCATTGATTAAGTATTTCGCTTACTAATGCTACACCGTCTGCAGGTATGGTATTCATTTTCCAATTGGCTGCTAGAATTTTTCCGGCCATAATTAATTTTTTCTGTACTTGTTTGTTATTTTAAAAATATGTCTTAGTATGTTTTTATCGGCTTCTTGCATGACTATTCCCCTGCGAGCCATTACTTTTTCGGCTACTTTAATAGCGGCTTCAACATGATAAGCTTTGTTGGTTTGTATGCCTCCCCAAACGAATGAAGGAATCAGGGTGGGTGGAAAACCACTGCCGAAAATATTGCAGGAAACGCCTACCGATGTGCCGGTATTAAACATGGTGTTGATAGCTGATTTAGAATGATCGCCCATAAATAAGCCACAAAATGTTAATCCGGTTGATTCATAATGATCGAGTGCATAATCCCACATTTTCACAGAAGTATAATTATTTTTCAGATTGGAATTATTGGTATCGGCACCAAGATTACACCATTCGCCAATAACGGCATGGCCCAGAAAACCATCGTGTGCTTTGTTGGAGTATCCTTGCATTATCGAACTATTAATTTCGCCACCGGCTTTGCAATGGGGGCCTATGGATACGGGTCCGTAAATTTTGCTTCCCATTTTAATTACGGATGCGTTTCCAAGTGCAAAGGGTCCTCGTATTAAGCTACCTTCCATTAAAACAGCGTTTTTTCCTATATAGACCGGTCCATTACTGGTATTGATACTGGCAGCTCCAATAAAAGCACCTTGTTCGATAAAATAATTTGGCTCTCCGGTTAATATGGTGTTTCCAGGTAGCTCTTCTGATGTCCGGTTTTTTGTAATCCTGAGAAAATCTTGTTCTATCTCAGTAGCATTAAAATGGAGCAAATCCCATAATCTACCGATATGGGTAAGGTCTTTTGAAAATGACTGTATCTTAATATTTGTGTCCCATTCCTCTGCTCTGCCAATTAAAGCTTCAGGGATTATTAATGCAATCCATTGACCCTTTGTTTGTAAACCTTCACCGCTTTGCAACATTTTAACGGCTTCCAAAAGTGCTGCATTAGGCATATAAGTGGCATTTATCAACAGGTTCTGAACTCCTGTTTTTAAAGGAAATTTTTTTTGAAGATATTCAGAACAATGAAAAGAGGCCTTTAAATCAAGTTGTTTTTCCCATTTTTCTCCGAGTTCTAAAATCCCACATCTGAGCTTAGCGCATGGTTTTGTATAGGTAAGTGGTAGTAAATGGTCCCGTTCGGGCCCTTCAAAAAAGATAAGATTAGCTTTGTTCATGTAACAAAAATAAAAAAGCCTCCGTGAGTGGAGGCTTTCTGCATTGTTTATTAGCTTGTTTATTTGTCAGATTGCTTCTTGGCAAATTTGGCATATTTTTGTTGAAATTTCTCAATACGTCCTGCCGTATCGACAAATTTCATCTTGCCGGTAAAAAACGGATGAGACATATTGGATATTTCAAGTTTGACTAAAGGATATTCCTTGCCATCTCTCCATACAATAGTATCACTGGTTTTGGCCGTTGATCTTGTTAAGAAAGTATAATCGCAGGAAAAATCTTTGAAGACCACTAATCGGTAATCTTTTGGATGAAGTCCTTTTTTCATTGTTATTTGATTTTTGCGGAGGGCAAAGATAAGATAAATATCTGTTTGTGAAAAGTAATTTGGTCTAAATATTTATATTATTTAAAAAGAAAAATCTACTATTATGCTAAACAAGCGCTGGAGAAAGTTTAACGGGGAATTGATTGACCAAGCAATTGTTGATGCTGTTGAAGAAGTTTTAAAAGCAGAAAGTGAAAAAGGTTACCGGCTGAAAGTTTGCATTGGTAGTGATTCGCAAGTGTATGGAAAGCATATAGATTTTGCTACGGTCATTGTTTTTTTGCGTGAAAAACGGGGTGGATTTATGTTTATTCATAACGAAAGAAAGGCCAATTATTTATCGCTTAAAGAAAGATTGCTTGCCGAAGTATCGATGTCGATCGAAATTGCTTATGAAATTTGTGATTTATTAGACCGGTATCATATCGACCTTGAAGTGCATGCCGATATTAATACCAATCCTCAGTTTAAATCAAACAGTACTTTAACCGAAGCAATGGGTTATATTTTAAGTATGGGATTTGCATTTAAAGCCAAACCCGATGCTTTTGCAAGTTCGGTTTGTGCCGATAAAATGGTTTAGACCGATTGACCGATAAAAGTCAGTAATTCATTTCTTCCAATATTTTTTTCAGCAGAAGTGCTAATCCTCAGGGGTAAGTTTTCCCAGCTTTTCTTAAGCAATTCTTCAATGTTGTGAATAATGGTTTTACGTTTATTCCGGGTGCTTTTATCAATTTTTGTATATACAATGATAAAAGGTATGAGATGATGTCCCATCCAGTTTATTAATTCCAAATCGTTTTCTTGTAAGGGGATATTGGCATCAATCAATTGAAAAGCACAGGTTAGATTTTCTCTGTTCAGCAAATAATTGGCAATCATATCGGGAAAACGATGTCTTTCTGTTTTCGATATTTTGGCATATCCGTAACCGGGCAAATCGGCCAATTGCCAGCGATGGTCAACTTCGAATAAATTGATTAATCTTGTTTTACCGGGTGTTTGTGATGTTTTTGCTAATTTTTTCCTTTGGGCGAGCATATTAATTAAAGAAGACTTACCCACATTTGATCGACCGATAAAGGCAAATTCGGGCAATTCGCCTCGAGGACATTGCTCGACCGATGGATAGCTTCCTTTAAACGATATTTCTTTTAAATCAATATTCATAAATAATTTTAAGCTTCGAATATAGCTGATTTGATTTTGAGCTATCTTTACCGGACAATTACGCAAAGTTATGCAATCAGTCTAAGTACTAAACAACAAATGGTAAAACCTTACGAAAATACAGATACAGGCAAGAAAGTTCAGGTGCAGGAAATGTTTGACCACATTGCCCACCGCTACGATTTTTTAAATCATTTTTTATCGTTTGGTATTGATTACCGTTGGCGCAGGCAAACGGTGAAAAGTTTATTGAAATGGAAGCCTAAACAGATTCTTGACATAGCCACAGGTACCGGTGATCTTGCGATTGAATTATATCGTTTACTCAAACCTGAAAAAATTACGGGTATTGACCTGTCGGCCAATATGCTCAGTATAGGCAGAAAAAAAATTGAATCAAAAAACTTATCGAATAGTATAAGTTTTCAGCAAGCCGATGCCGAAAAGCTTCCATTTGCCGACAATACCTTTGATGCGGTAAGCGTTGGTTTTGGCGTCAGGAATTTTGAAAATTTGGAAAAAGGCCTTGAAGAAATGTTCCGGGTAATGAAAAACAATGCTCAATTACGGGTTCTTGAGTTTTCAAAACCCCGTAAAGGTTTCTTTCAATGGATGTTTACCTTTTATTTTAAAAATATATTACCCCGCTTAGGGAAACTTATATCGGGCGATACAAGTGCATATACCTATTTACCAAAATCGGTAGATGCATTTCCGGAAAGAGACTTGTTTAGAAATATGCTGCAAGAAGCAGGATTTAAAAATTGCCAATGGAAAGAATTTACATTCGGAACTTGTTGCCTTTATATGGCCGAAAAATCATCGTAACAGGTATAATAAGTATTTTTTCGTTTTCTCTGAATGCACAAATTAATGCACATTTTTTTGATTCAAAATTTTATACCAAACCCATTCATTTTGGCATTTTGATGGGTTATAATTCATCTGATTTCAGAATACACCGTTCCAATGCATTTTTATTTAACGATACAATCACTACGCTAAACAGCTATAAAAGCCCTGGGTTTTCTTTAGGTATCATTTCAAATTACCGGATTTCCCGTCATTTTGATTTTCGCTTATTACCCAGTCTTACTTTTTCTGAAAGAGGAATCCGTTTTGATACTTTTGAAGATACGAGTGTTCTGAAATCGCTTGAAGCGATTAATCTGGATATTCCATTACTGATTAAATTTAAATCAGATCCTTATAAAGATATGCGGGTTTATTTGATAGGCGGTTTACGTTATGGCTTCGATATGGCTTCAAATGTCAGTTCCAGAAATACCGAAGATATG
The DNA here is from genome assembly GCA_024276745.1 of Bacteroidota bacterium. Classification (GTDB taxonomy): domain Bacteria; phylum Bacteroidota; class Bacteroidia; order Chitinophagales; family S012-47; genus JAJRWN01. The sequence continues at coordinate 9,195 of JAJRWN010000058.1, read as the reverse complement.
ATTAAAATCAACAGGCATGATATTTCTCTGGATTATGGAATAGGTCTTGAAATTTATTTCCCTATGTTTATTATGGCTCCGGAAATAAGAATATCTCAAGGTTTGTTTAATATCAATGTGCCTAATCATAAGTTGATTTACTCTCGCATGATAGATGCCTTATTTTCGCGGTCAATTCTTTTTACTCTGCATTTCGAAGGATAATCAAAATATATTCTTCCACATCATGGATTCTATCGGTTTAACCGTACGGTTTACGTATTTGGCATCTTTCTTTTTGTTGTAGTAATTGGCAATGTTTCCTTTTACATCAAAATATATTAATTGTCCTATCGGCATACCGGCATAGATACGTACCGGCTGAATACAGGATAATTCGAGGGTCCATGTATTGCAATATCCAACATCGCCTTTGCCAGCTGTTGCATGGATGTTAATTCCTAAACGACCGATACTTGATTTTCCTTCAAGAAAAGGAACTTGTGCATGTGTTTCGGTATATTCTTCGGTTACGCCCAGATATAAAGTACCGGGTTGAATCACATAGCCTTCTTCTGGAATTCTGATTTCATCAATTTTATTATGCACTTTGGCATCAAGAACATGTTTTTGATAAACCGCTAAGCATCGTCCCAGATGAACATCGTAAGAGTTGGTCCCCAGACATTCTTTTCTGAACGGTTCAATTAATATATGCCCCTGTTCAATCTCTTGTAGTATTTCCGTATCCGTTAAAATCATGAATATATTATTGTTATAGCTCACTAATATTCCAGCAATAAATAATCTTGTCGTCTCCTGCCGAAAAAAGGTAATTATTTTGATCAGACCAATACAGCGCATTAACCGAACGTGTATGTGCTGCAAATTTATGATTAATAACTTTCAAAAGCGACCAATCTTTTGTATCCCAGATTCTGATTTCTTTATCCCGACTTGCCGATGCAAGCCATTTACCATCGGGACTGAAAGCCAAAGCATTGATGGTTTGCATATGAGCTGGTATCACGTGTTTTTTTATCAATTGAGGCTTGGCTTCCCAAATATTTATATGTGCATCTCTACTGGCACTGGCCAGATATTTCCCGTCTGGTGTCCAGCATATTGAGAAAATTGAATTTTGATGCGCTTCGGTTTTATTTATCATATGCCGGGTGTTCAAATCAAACAAGTAGATAGCATTATCGCTTGAGCTCAATGCGGCTATTGGCTTATAGGGATGAATGTCGATGCATCGCAGGCTTGATAATGATACATCAATTTGATATTTCAGGGTGAAATCAGGTATCGAGAATCCCAATAACTTGCCTTCGCCTGTGCCGAGCATCAATACTTGGTTGCTTTCGTCAATACTTATATTGAAAATGGCTTTTTGTCCGAGATATAATTTTTTGATTTCTTCTTTCTTCTGAAGGTCAATAATATGCAATGTGCTTTTAAGCTCACCAAGTGCCAGAAATTTTTTATCGGCTGTTATACAAGCAGATAGTATTGCCGATGCTGCATTCACCAGTACACTGGGTTTGTGATTGCCGCTTAGGTCCCATTCTACCAATAGAAAATCTCCGGCACCACTGATTATGGTTTGAGGACTTCTTCCCGGCATTAGCAGATATATTCCACCGTTATGGCCTTTAAAATCTCCTGATTTTTCAATTTGTAAATTTGTCATAAATCTTTTTCTCCAATTACCGATATTTGGCTTAAAAATAAGAAACAACGATTTGCCACTTATACAACTCAATGAAATAAATACAGGTGCACAAGTAGGTTTGTGGCGTATTAGCGAAAAAGCAGAACACCTTATCGATTGTTTGCAATTAAGCAAACAGGAACTTGAAATGATTCGTGCATTTCAAAGCGGAAAACGCTATTTGCATTGGCTGGCAAGCAGGGTATTGCTACGTACCATGCTGAAGACCAAGCGCTATATTCACATGCAAATGGGTAGCAATGGACAACCTTTGATTTTAAATTTCCCCTTTCAGGTTTCTATTTCCCATTCGCACGATATGGCAGCAGTTGTTATTGCCGATCGTGGGCAGGTTGGCGTTGATGTAGAGCTTATTCAAGCAAAAATCATGAAGCTCTTTCCAAAATTTTTGTCAAATGCTGAAATCAATATTTTGGGTAATGCCCTGAATCCGCAAAATGTTTGCATTGCCTGGTGTGCCAAAGAAGTTATGTTTAAAGCTTATGCCAAGGGTGGTATTGATTTCAAATCGGTCTTATCGCTGGATGTAAAACATTTACAAAAAGAAGGTTTGCTCAAGGGTTGTTTGTCAAAAGGCAATCTTCGCTACGAATATGATATCCATTACCGGATTATTGATCATTATGTATTGGCTTATACATCAAACCGGGATTTATGATCCGGGCTTACTATAACAATATTTAAGCGTTCGCCTAATGTACTTCTTTTATCGAGCAATATCTGATGCTCTTTTACGAGTTGCTTTAATTTATCGGCATCGGTTTCTGTTTTCATGGCTTCATTATTCCGTTCAATTAAATCGGATAGGCAAAGAAAATTATACCGGGTCATGCATGAAATTACATCGTTTACATAATTATCTTCTTCGGTAGGTATGGTGATACCACGCTTTTCACTCCAGTTTTTGCTGAGTTCATAATTTGAATCGGTCATAAGCTCTATACAGGCTTTCCGGATTTGATCATCAGCATGATGTTTATAAAAATCGGCAAATACAGGATGATCACTGGCGTGATAATGTTGCCTGATCAGCTCTAATAATTGGTTATAAACAGGATGCTTAAAACGTATGCCATCCAAATTTGAAAGAATGCTCGCAACAACGCTTGTATCATTCTCAATAATTTTATCGCCATAGCTGAGTATAAGCCGGATTATTTTTTTCTCGAAAAAATAAAATTGATCTATTTTATTAGCCTGGCGCGGAGCAACTTGTTTGTTGCTATCAAGCTCGTTGAGTTTTTGGCGCTCAGTTGTATTTAATTTTCCTTTATCATACAGGATTTTTCTTATTTTTTTTCGTACTTCACTGACCAGCATATTTTCATCAAGATGCATCAGATGGGCACATTCGCGAACATAAAGGCTGCGTTGAATGGGATCGGGAACTACGGCAATCGAATCAACCACATTATGTATGATTAAGGATAATTGAGCAGGATCATTATTGGCAGATTTTACTTGTTCTTTGGTTTTGAATAAAATAAAATCCTGTTTATTCTTTTGCAGATATTTTTTAAACTCATCTGTTCCTGATTTTCTGATGAAGGAATCAGGATCATGTTCTTCGGGCAGCATAAGAATATAAACCGTAAGCCCCTGTTTAAGAATAATGTCAACCCCCCGGATGGCTGCTTTAATACCGGCCTGATCGCCATCGTACAAAATGGTAACATGTTTTGTAAACCGTTTGATAAGCCTGACCTGGTCTTCGGTAAGCGAGGTACCCGATGAGGCTACTACATTGCGTATATCATATTGATGTAAACTCATTACATCGGTATATCCTTCTACAAGCAAGCATTCGTCATGCTTCCTTATTTCTGTCCGGGCCAAATCAATACCGAATAAAGTTTTACCTTTTTCATAAACCGGTGTTTCCGGTGAATTAATATACTTGGGTGCTTTTACATTATTGCTCATTACCCTGCCGGCAAAGGCAATCGGTTTGCCTGATAGATTGCGTATCGGGAAAATAATCCGGCCTTTAAAAAAGTCTTTTAAGCTATTATTATAATCTTTTACAAGTCCAAGCTCTTTCAGCAATTCTAAACGATGGCCTGCTTCCATTGCTGTTTTCGAAAAATCATCGGATTTATTCAAACTGTAGCCAATTTGAAAAGTTTTTAAGGTTTCTTCTAAAAAACCTCTTTCTTTCAAATAACTTAATCCTATTGTTTTTCCTTCTTCGGTTTCGAATAAGCGATTTTGAAAATGATGTAATGCATATTGATTAACAATATAAAGACTGTCTTGTTTGTCAAGTGAGGCCCGGTCTGATTCATCCGGTTGATCTTCTTCTATGGGGATATGATATTTATCTGCCAAAAAACGTAAAGACTCGGGGAAATTGAAATGTTCATGTTCCATTAAAAAACCAACTACATTTCCGGCTTTACCGCATCCGAAACATTTGAATATTCCTTTTGAAGGAGATACAGAAAATGAGGGGGTCTTTTCATTATGAAAAGGGCATAATCCGATATAATTAGAGCCTCTTTTTTTTAAGGATACATATTCTCCAATGAGGCCCTCAATGGGCACCGTGTCGAGTATGGTTTGAATACTGTTTTGCCTGATCATCTTAATGGCCTAAAATAAGAATATTGGAATTCATTATCAAAGTAGTTTAAAGTTCTTTTCGATTTTGGTATGGAAATTGAAATTGCATACCCAAACATTCTAAAAAGAACAAGTATTATGAAACGGTTATTATTATTTGCATTCAGCTTATTATCTCTACAATCCATCTTGCTTGAGGCCAAGCCTGATTTTCAAAGTGCCGAAATCAGAACCTATAATTATGCGCCTATCAATGTTTGGATAGATGGACGTTTGATTATCGAAAAACCGGTTTCATTAATCAAAATTCATGAAATCAGCCCCGGAAAACACTGGTTGAAAATTGTAAAATACAAAACCGGGCATTTTCACCATTACCGGCAGCTTATTTACAAAGGTTATGTCTTTATAAAACCAAATTGCCGGATTGAAATAATTGTTGACCCTGCAAACCGGTTGCAGGTAATTCAGCATTATTACCGCAGCAGGCATCATGATCGATATCGCCATCATGAATTTGAAGACCGGGATGATGACGATGTGAATGGTGCTTATTATGAAGGAAGAAATTACCGTACCGGTGGAGATGCAATTTTGTCAAAACATGAATTTAAAAATTTGAAACGTCTCATTCGTGCTCAGTCATTCGAATCAGAAAAATTGAATGTTGTCAAACAAAATTTGCAAAATCATTGGATAAGCAGCAAGCAAGTGCGCGATATAATGTATTTATTAAACTATGAATCGTCAAGATTGAATTTCGCAAAATATGCCTATGACTATACTATTGATAAAGACCATTACTATCGGGTCTATGATGCTTTCAACTATCGAAGCAGTGCGGATGAGTTAGATTTATTCCTAAGCAGGCATTAATCATTCTACCCGCTCAAGCAACGGCAATAGCTTCAGCTCCGGCTGAATTTATTGCCGTTGTTTTTATGTATGATCTTCAGGATATTCAATCCGTGCATGGTAGATATCGTGCATTAGTTTTTTCAGTATGGCTTTTACTTTAGTGATTTCGGCATAGGTAATATCGGCATCACTTAATTGCTGATCATCCTTTTTTTGTTTGATTAGTTTATCAATTAGTTTATCAATCGTATCTGTTGTAGGGTTTTTTAGTGACCTGCTTGCTGCTTCCACCGTATCGGCCATCATTAAAATAGCCATTTCTTTAGTGGTGGGTTTGGGTCCCGGATATCTGGAAAGAGATTCGTCAATATCTTCTGATTTGTCGATATTCAATTGTGAACGGTAAAAATATTCAACCCGCGAGGTTCCATGATGCGTTCTGATAAAATCCTGAATTTCTTTGGGAATGCGGTTTTTCCTGGCCAAGCGTACACCGGTTTTTACATGAGCAATGATAATATTAGCACTTTCTTCAAAGCTCAAATCTTTATGCGGGTTTTCGCCTGCCCGTTGATTTTCAATAAAATATTGAGGATTTTCAAGTTTTCCAATATCATGGTATAAACTGCCAACTTTGGTAAGCAATTCGTTGGCACCAATACTTCTTGCAATAGATTCTGTGATATTGGCAAGCATCATAGAATGCTGAAAGGTACCCGGTGCTTCTATTGATAAACGCTTCAACAAGGGTTTGCTCAAATCCTGTAATTCAAATAAACTAATATCCGATACTACTCCAAAGAGTTTTTCAAATAAGGGGATTAAAGGATAAGCCAACAAGGTTAGAAATACATTTACACCCAGCCAACCGATATCCGATAGTTTGATGCCGTGATAAGTACCCGTTTGCAGCAGGTGAATGCTTAAATATCCGGCAATATAAGTAGCTAGTATCAAGCCCAAAGAAGTAAAAAATTGTGACCAGTAGTGCGCTTTGATATTGGTGAATATGGCCACTAAACCCGACATGATGGTAAGCACTGTAAATTCATTCCCAAGGGGAATGATAAAGCTTGCCAGCATAACGGTAAGTAAATGAGCATATAAAGCCAAACGAGTACCAAAAAAAGTTCTTAAAATAATAGGAATAATGCAAAAGGGTATGGCATAATAACTGGGTATATTAAATCGAACGGCCCAGCTGGTTAAGAATATCTGACCTATTATAAGTAATAAAATAAATAGTAATTGACGAGGTCTTGAGAAAACTTCAGGAGCATATATTTTCAGAAATTTACCGAAGATTAAAAATAATATGAGCGACAAGATTAAATAACCCGATAAGGTAAACCAGTTATGGTTTTTTCTAACCCCCGAATTCACCAGCTTATCGTAAGAAAGTAGTTTTTGATAAGTACTGGTATCAATAATTTGCCCCCGGCTTACAATTAATTCTCCAGATTCAACCGCTCCAAAAGTTTCCGAAATATCGGCCAGTTTTTCTCTAATATCGGTATTGGTAGTGGTACTATCGTAATGCACATTTGCATGGATATGCGAAAGCAGCAAAGAATCAAAAGTTTTTGAATCGCTTAATATGGCTTTGTTTATCGTATCGGCCAGCCAGTTTTTTACTTTATCCTCACTCCATATATCGGCATAATTCACTTCCTTGATAAAACGCTTATTGATTAACTTAACCTTACCCGCTTTTTGAATATAATCAGTCATTTCCTGAGCAGAAAAAATACCTCGGTCAAAGGCCTCCTGCATCAATTTTGTGCCAATTGTTTCAAGCTTGTTGTAAAGATTACGTGTAGAATTGGAATAATCATCTGCCGGAAATTTTTTTTCAAAGTCTTTTATCAGGGATTGTATTTCCCGGTGAGCGCTTGTATTGTCCAGACTGAAAAAAGGAATTTCATGATTAAGAATCATTCTCTTTTCTTTTTCAATATTTTCTGCCGGTTTTAGAATTGGAAAAGTTGCAGGGCTGTAAAGATTATCGTATTTCCATGCTTTTTCAATTTGATAATTCCGGTTGGCATTACCTATTTCAGGCATTAGCGAGGTAACAATACCAATGCTAAAAAGGAAAAGTAAAACAGCAAGAATGCGTGATACGAGCTTGCGCATGTAATAAAAAAATTTAAAATAAACTGAATCAGAACAATTCCTGTTTGGTCTTAAAAATAACTATTTATTTTTGTACCTAAATACATCTATTCAACCAAAGTTAAAATTCATGAAAGAAGTTTTTATTGTATCGGCCATGCGCACTCCAATAGGAAGTTTTGGAGCAAGTCTATCATCTGTTAAAGCCACAAGATTGGGCAGTATAGCCATTGGAGCAGCGATCAAAAAGGCCGGTATAAAAGCAACCGATGTAGGAGAAGTTTTTATGGGCAATGTATTATCGGCAAACCTTGGGCAGGCACCTGCCCGTCAGGCTGCACTGGGTGCCGGTATTCCGGATACAGTACCCTGTACAACGGTCAATAAAGTATGTGCTTCGGGGATGAAAGCTTTAATGTTGGCTACACAAAGTATTTTGCTGGGCGATCAGGATATTGTTGTTGCCGGTGGCATGGAATCCATGTCAAACGTACCTTTTTATTTACCCAAACATCGCTGGGGAAATAAATTAGGAAACGATCGTGCTATAGATGGTTTGTTGATTGACGGGCTTTGGGATCCTTATAATAATTTTCATATGGGTATGGCCGGTGAAAAAACAGCACGCGAAATGAATATTACCCGTCAAGAACAAGATGCTTTTGCTATAGAATCGTACAAACGGGCAGCCAATGCCGTTGAATCAGGAAAATTTGATGATGAGATAGTGCCGGTTGAAATTCCTCAACGCAAGGGCGATCCAATCATCATGAGCCATGATGAAGAATATAAAAATGTGAAGTTTGATAAAATTGCCAGTTTGCGGCCTGCCTTTGATAAACAAGGAAGCGTGACGGCTGCCAATGCTTCTACATTGAATGATGGTGCTGCTGCATTGGTACTTATGAGTAAAGAAAAAATGGAAGCATTAGGATTGAAACCACTTGCCAAAATAAGCGGCTATGCCGATGCGGCACAGGCTCCTGAGTGGTTCACTACCACCCCTTCCAAAGCTATGCCTAAAGCCATTGCCAAAGCAGGCCTGAAACTTGAAGATATTGACTATTTCGAAATTAACGAAGCATTTTCAGTAGTGGCCATTGCCAATATGCGCGAATTAAATCTTGATCCTGCCAAAGTAAATGCTTTTGGTGGTGCCGTAGCCTTGGGTCACCCTCTGGGTTGTTCGGGGGCCAGAATTATTACTACCCTGATTTCGGTATTGAAAGATCGGAATGCCCGTTATGGCTGTGCCGGTATTTGCAATGGGGGAGGAGGCGCCTCGGCCATGGTCATTGAGTTGCTTTCTGAATAAAAATATTGTGAATGATTCTTCGTTAGCTGTTCTATGAAATATATATTGAAAATCCTGTTATCTGTATTTGTTTTATGCTTTTTGAAAACGGCTTATGCACAACCTGATGTGGCCGGTGCTAAACGTATGGCTGCCTATGTCGATACCATCAATGCACTTGGCGATTCACTCATCCAAAGTGCCGATGTCAATATTAGAATTGCCTGTGGCTATGGTATGATCAAACGGCTTGTCAGAGCCTTGAAAACGGAAGGATCTTTTTATTTTCCTTTCGATTCCCTCAAACATATCAGCCTGATTGAACCCGACAATCATGCTTTCCGGATCTTTACCTGGCATATCGAAATGGATGCAGGTATCTACCGGCAAATCGGAACTATTCAATTACCGGATAAAAATAAATTAAAACTGATTCCTTTGATTGACGGTTCCCGCTATATCAAAAATCCTATGGATACTACCCTTAGTCCTGATTTATGGTATGGAGCCGTATATTATAATGTAATCCGGAAAAAATATAAAGGCATAAACCATTACTATTTGTTTGGATTTGACGCCAATGATCCGTTCTCGAATAAAAAAGTGATTGATGTGCTTACTTTTTCAAATGGAAATAAAGAAAAAGTTCTCT
>JAJRWN010000057.1 GCA_024276745.1 Bacteroidota bacterium | reverse complement strand
CTATACCTATATTTGGGACAATGAAATAGATAGCGTAAACCCTAATGGAAAAATCGATTTTTCGGAGCAAACCTATCGCTTAAAAATAACCACAAACGTAGGATACCATTGGCGCATTGGTTTGGATGGCAGGCTCATTCGTTTTCAGCCCTTTTATACTACTCCGAGTAATGCTTATATGGCCGGTGCATTGCTTCAATATGGATTTTATTTGGGTGATTATAGCCGTTTTGTTCTGGAGTTAGGCTTGAAAAGTGGAAATTATTGTACCTGTGGGGACGGGGCTCCTTATATGAAAAACAATTTACTTCATCTGGGATATGGCTGGGGTTTTGACTTTAAAATTTGGCATAGCGTGTTTATGGATTTGGGATGGCAGCGCTATTATATTTTAAACAAGTTGCCGAAAAAATATTCTTACACACAATACATCATCGGGTTAAAATATCAATTTCCGGTACCTGAGGTAAACCGGTAGAAAGCTCTTTCGCCTCAGCAGAGTCCCTTTCGGGAGATTCTGCTGGAACAGAAAAACATAAATGGTGCTGAAATCAACATTAAATTTTGTTATCCCATGTCACAAAAACAGCCCCTAAACCATGCTTTTATTTTTCTAACACTTTCATTATCAATATATATATATATATCATACGAAAGGACTGATTTGACAGGTCACAAAAGACGTAAAACTGTACATTATAAAATATATAAGTTGAATTATCTTTAGCATCTTATAAAGAAAGGTTTAAGAATATTCATAGAGATTCATCCTGAACTTATTTACTGACATAAATCCCTTGAAAAATGAAAAAAAGAAATTTTCGTAAATTAGTTGGCGCTACATTGCTATTGCTAGCTGTTTCTTGTACAAAAGAAAATAATTTACTTGATCGTTCCAACAGTACAATTATTAGACAAAAGAAAAGTTTCGAAAAATCTTCAATTGGGAATTATTTTGTATTTCAAGATACTTCAACTTTAGACAGTGTTATGAGCATGCTTATAAATATGCCTGATACCGTTCTTAATCTCTTTGAAGCAAATAATAACTTCCTTTCAATTCGAAGATATTATAATATAAAATGGAACGAGGCCGTTGATACATTAGCTCAATTGCGTTGGGAGGAATGCCCCGTTGAAGATCCGTTTTTTGCCACTGTATTGGACACAAATTGTATGATAGAAATTCAGGATACACTATATTTAATTGACATTCCGGGTAATTTACTGCTTAAAACAGACTCTATAACAAGTACAACAATTGCTGAAATGATTCATCATGACTTGACAAAAGAGTATATAGACACAATTTCTTTATCTCACAATTATAGAATGGGATGTGATGAAAATGGTGCTTCAAGTAATAAGGATGACAAGGGTTCTCCATTTGAATATACTGAGAATGGCACAAAATACAGGGTGGTCTTTATGCTTAGATATAAGAATTATTTTCTCTGGCTTTCTTTAGTTAGCAAATTTAATCACCAAATACTATATCAAAATAAGAAATGGAAAAACAACCCTATATATATGGATGAATTATGGGATGCTCTGTGGAAAAAAGCATGTGATGTTGTGTTATCAGACGAACGAGATTGGAATTATTATGCCTGGTCTTATCAATATGAATATAATCATGCCTTTTATTCTAAAAGGAAAAGACTAAGTTATTATGATGTGTACGTTAAATTTGCAATTTCGACTCTTTACCAAGTTTGGAATTCTGATACTTTGCATATTAAAGATGGTAATCCGTGAATAGATTTAAGCTGTTTCTTTGCCTTTTATTTTTAAATACCTATGTGCAGGCCCAGCTTGGAATTTATCTGAAATTGAATAGTGGGCTATCTGTAAATTTACCCTATGCAGTATGGCAAGAAAACGGCCAATATCTTCATGTTTATCGAGACCCATGGTTTAACCTGGGAGCATCTTTAGAAGTAATTCCCACAAATAAACATTGGATCAGTGAGTTGGGCTACAATGCAGTCTTTCTTGGTGTAGGAATATCCAAGTCAAGCATACCATTAGGACCGTATGGCTATATAGGTGAAGGCCATGATATCTCTTCAACGCGATATAATAATATTTTCTATTTCAGACAAAAATATAACTTCAAAATTCTACCTTGGCTTTCCATCGTTCCTTATCTTGGTGTGTCGTTTAATGTTGGAATAGATTCCGTCCCCCCCATACCGTCTTATGCTAGATTCAATGTTTATGATAAAATCACCGGTAAAACGAGTTGGGCTGTTTTTGATTACAGCGGAATGAAGCCAACCGTGCATGAAAATCAATTTCTTATGGAAGCTCAATGTGGTATAGACCTTTACTTTACTTTTAGAAACAATAATTATTTGTTTATTAATTCATTATTTGAAAAAGGGTTTAGAGAAATTGCAAATGCCTCTGAATCCTTTTATGATTCTGAAGGAAGACATGATCAAATTATCGTAGCTTCCAAAGGTGATTATTGGTTATTGAATATGGGTTTTGCTTTCAAATTATTTAAGCACTATTCCCTTTTCCCCAGGTATAGGGCTAAGCAAAGAGCAGTGGCGCTTTGAATCCTAAGAATAATTATAATGCCCAAAAGATCAAAAACAGCTGTTGCTGTGCATCCCATAAACGGTAGATAATGACCATTTGGAAAGCTGTAAGCCCTCATTATAAACGGCTATCAAAAGCAAGTTGCTTGCAGTAGCGGCCGAAGCGCTGTAAAATCTATTTATTGGCCAATTGCCCACAGGCGGCATCAATATCTCCTCCCCTGCTTTGGCGCAGTGTTACGGCAGCTCCCTGCTCCACCAATACATGCATGAAACGGTCAATTTTCCCTTCATCAGGCTTTTGATAAGTAAGTCCTTCCACCGGATTATAACTGATTAGATTAATTTTAGCCGGAAGTCTTTTGGCCAATACTGCTAATCTGCGGGCATCCATATCCGTATCATTTATCCCTTTCAGCAAAATGTATTCGAAGCTTACCCTGTTTCCTGTTTCTTTATAAAATGTTTCGAGGGCTTGCATAACTTCTTCAATGGGGTTCGATTCGTTAATCGGCATCAAACGATTTCTTACTTCATCAGTACTGGCATGTAAGGATAGTGCAAGTTTGAATTTTACCTTCATGGCAGCAAGTTTCAAAATGCCTTTCACCAGGCCGGAAGTAGAAAGGGTGATGCGTTTCATGCCGATATTCAAACCCTTTTCGAGGTGTATTTTTTCAATGGCCGTCAATACATTGCTGAAATTGAGTAAAGGCTCTCCCATGCCCATAAATACAATATTGCTGAGTGGAGTATCAAAATATTCTTTTGCTTTTTCCTGCAAGAGCCAAACCTGATCAAAAATTTCGGCTACCGTTAATTGCCTGTTCAGCCCCATTTGACCGGTAGCACAAAATCGACAACTCAAGCTGCATCCTACCTGCGAAGAAATACAAGCCGTCACTCTATCCTTTGCCGGAATGAGTACGCCCTCCACTTTCAAATGACCGGGCAGAAGGAAACGCACTTTCACTGTTCCGTCTATGCTTTTTTGCTCTAGATCTATCACAACAGGAGAAAAACTGAATTGTTCATTGAGTTTTTGACGAAAAGCCCGAGGCAGGTTGCTCATTTCTTCAAAACTTACCGCCCGCCTGGTCCATATCCATTCATCAAGTTGCTTGCTGCGATAAGCAGCTTCTCCCATGGCAAGCACCTGTGTTTTTAATTCATCAGCATTCAGCAATCTGATATCCTGCTTGTTTTTTAACATACTGCAAAGATATTCAATCAAAACCGCTTAT
>JAJRWN010000056.1 GCA_024276745.1 Bacteroidota bacterium | reverse complement strand
TTGATTGATATACATATAATCCCGGTCGATATAGTCGTTGGTAACGTAAATATCGTCCCATCCGTCCATGTCAATATCGGCAGTTGTCACACTTAAAGCAAAGCCTACATCCTTCAAATCAAATTCTTCGGTTACATCTATAAAATGGCCGTTTCCTTCATTTTTATACAGACGGTTCATGCCCCAGCGGTCGGTGGTTTTTAGTTTGTTTGCCCAATAATCCATTTCCTGGGCAAATTTAATTTGATGATTGCCTACGAATAAATCAAGATGTCCATCATGATTATAATCAAAAAATGTGGCTATTGTACTGTGTCCCATTTCGTTGATTCCATATTCGGCAGCCGCTTCGTGGAAGTGCAGATTTCCATCATTAATAAAAAGTAAGTTTGCTCTTCCTTTTGGCCGGTATTTTGCCGATCGACACACGTAAATATCCAAAAGTCCATCTTCGTTTACATCGGCCATTGTAACTCCGGAGCACCAACCTTTTGTGGATATACCGGCTGCTTCACTGATATCGGTGAAGTGCATATTGTCGTCATTTCTATAGAGTTTACAGGAGCTGAAATTAGATGCAAAAAATAATTCAGGAAGACCGTCACCGTTTAAATCACCTACGGCAACACCGCTGCCGTTGTAGAGATATTCATAGGTAAAAATATTTCGTTTTTCATCTTCTTTCAATTGATTAATAAAATCAACACCTGTTTGTCCGGGTTTAAGCAAGGTAAACAATTTTTCCTCCGGATTTTTTCCGGTATCACCGGCCGGTTTACTACTGTTTTTACAGGCGTAGAAGGAAGCCGCAAAGACCAACACCAAAGAAAATAGTATTTGAATTTTACTCATGGACCTAAAATAAGAATAGGCGCTGACTTATTCAATCTTCCAGGTAATTGTGTCGGTATTATCGGTTATCGGTGCATCGGCCCAGGTATTGGCATATTTTACTTTGGCTTTAAATTTTGTGGTAGTTCCGGCATCAGCCGAGCGGCTGGTACACACGATAGCCTGCATGTAATCATTGTTTTTAGCCACCAGAATTAAAGGAAATCCTTCTGCCGTATAGGTCAAAGCCAATTGCTTAACATCGCCCGGAGTGAAGAAACCGCTTTTTACAATCGGAACCGCTTTAAAATGTCCATGCCCGTCTCCTTTCATATAAAGCCCATAGCCACCATCGTTTCTCTGGGTTTCAATTTCGCGTGCATATAAATTGCCCGAAACAATTAAGTCAAGATTTCCATCCAAATCAAAATCAAAAGGAATAATATCAAAAATCGTGGATATTTGAGCAATCATAGGTAATGCGTTAATCTCAAACTGCCGGTTGCCTTTGTTTTCAAGGTAAACCGAGGCGAAATCATGTGCATCATAGTGCAGGGCATCGTTTAATTTATCTCCATAAATAGTTTCGATTGATGAGCTTGCAAAAGTATCGTAGGTAGGGAAACGGTCTTTCAGATAGGGCATTTGTCTTGACGAACAACTGCGACCTCTTAAAGGATAAGAAACCCCATTGTTTACATAGCCCAAAACGATATCGAGGGAACCGTTTTCATCAAAATCGGTGCAATAAACACTAAAAGGAGCTGACTCGCTGGCTTTGTATTTTTGGTTTAAACCCATATTACCGGCCACTAAATCCATATCACCGTCTTGATCAAAATCTGCTGCGCTTATGGTATTCCAGAATCCGGTTTCCTGATCAAGGTGATAAGCTTGTGTTTGGTCGATAAACCGGCCGGCCTGATTTTCTAAAATACGAATAGGCATCCATTCTCCTACCAATACCAAATCGATATTATTATCTTGATTGATATCCGTCCATACTGCATCTGTAACCATGCCGATATCTTTCAAGGCAGGTGCAATTTGCTGACTGACATTTGTAAATTTACCTTGATCATTTCGTAAGATATAAGAACTGGCCGGGAAAGGATATTGCCCGGGTTTTTGTCTTCCGGCAATAAATACATCCTGATCTCCGTCCTGATCATAATCAAAAACTTTTACGCATCCGCTGCTTTCTCTGATATCAGGCAGGGCATTAGTTGCTTTGCTAAAATGTCCCTGTCCGTCATTGAGGTATAATCGATCCCGATAAAACGTAGAACCTATATCATATTCGTTTCCTCCACTCGATACATATAAATCCATATCACCGTCTCCATCGGCATCGAAAAAGCTTGAACCGATATCTTCATAAGATTTATCTGCTTCTAAAGCTGCTTGATTTGATTTTTCAAATTTTCCTGATGTTGTTTGATAAAATATTTTCCCGCTTTGTCCAAGAGCACCTCCAATAAAAAAATCTGGAAGGGAATCTCCATTTACATCTGCACAACTAATGCTTGGTCCCAATTGCGACATTTTATATGGAATAAGGCTTTCGCGGGCATAATCGTCAAAATTGTTTTCCTGATGTTTGTAATGTAGTTTTATTTCACTGCTTACATCGGCAAATAAAGGATTGCTTGTAATATTGGGTCTGGTATATTCAAGGGAAGCTTCTTTTTCGTACAATTCATAGGTTTTGTTTGCTTCCAGATTATTGAGTTCCATGGTATGACCGCTGGGCCATCTGATAATGATTTTATCGACCTTTTGATTATGTTGAAGTCCAAAATGAATGATGGGTTCGTTTGACGACATAAATCCGCGTACAGGTATTAATTCTTGTACTTGCATGCTGCTGTCTGGTGTGTATATTTCAACTCTTGCACCATAAGAGAAAGGATTGCTGGAATTTCCTTTTAATGTGAAATTGATATAATTATTATCATTCAAATCGTTGGTATGATTTTGATAAATATGGGCAGTATCGTTTAGCGAGTTGACGACCATATCCAAATCACCATCCTGATCCAAATCGGCCAGTGCTACACCATGATCCCATCCCGGCCGGTCGAAGCCCCATTCTGCGGCTACATTTTTAAAAGTTAAATCTCCTTTATTGTGGAATAGATAATCAGACAGCTTTACCGATGGTGCCAAAGTGAGTAATGATAGCCAATCCGGTTCAAAATTTTGAATACCATTTGCTTGTGCTCTTGCTTGTTGCACTTTTAGAGAATCTTGTATCCGGTGCCGGTAATCTGTATTCGTGACATCCCGTTTCATGCCATTGGTGACAATTAAATCTTTTAATCCGTCATTATCCAAATCCGAAAACATGGCTGTCCAGCTCCAGTCGGTTTCCGATACATTGGCCATTTGACCCATTTCGCTGAAATACCGGTTACCCCGGTTTAGTTGCAGCGAATTGAACATATACTGATAATGCATGCCTGCATTGGCAAGATTCCAAAATTTTTGTGGATTCATACCACTCATATTTGCTTTTAGCCGGTAATTATCAGGCGCTACCATATCGGCTTCATAGATATCGAGAAACCCGTCATTATTAAAATCGGCTACATCAGACCCCATGCTGTAATTGGAAATATGCCGGAGTGATTGGTTGATATGATTTGTGAAAGTGCCGTCATGATTATTGATATACATAAAATCGGGTGCTTCATAATCGCAGGCTACATAAATATCCGGCCAGCCGTCATTATCTATATCGGCTACCGTTGCACTTAATCCGTAAGCATAATTGCTTATACCTGCTTTCCCCGTTACATCAACAAAATGATTTTGACCCATATTTTCATACAAGCGGTCGGTATATTTATAATCAACATATCCGCTTAGTGCTTGCCGGTCTTTATAATAATCCGGTGGTTGATTAACAACATATAAATCTAAATCACCATCCCGGTCGTAATCAAAAAAACTGGCTTGTACCGAATATCCGTCATCGTCAATACCAAATGCTTTAGCCGATTCGGTAAAAGTCATATCACCATTATTGATATAAAGTAAATTATGTCTTAAGCTATCTTGTTTCCAAAGAAATTTGCAAACATAAATATCGAGCCATCCATCGTGGTTTACATCGGCTACGCTGACGCCAGCCGACCATCCCTTGTCATTGGCTATACCTGCACTTTCGGTAATATCTTCAAAATGCATATCACCTTTATTTAAGTACAGTTTATCTTCTTTTAGATTTCCGGCAAAGTAAATATCCGGTAAACCGTCATTATTAAAATCAGCTGTGGCAACTCCGGCCCCCTGGTAGAATCCTTCGTAAGTCATATAATTAGCTTCCTGGGTTTCATCTACTTGATTGATGAAATCAATATGGCTTGCCGATGGCGGCATTAATTCGAGCATTTTACCTTCATAAGGTGTTTTTTCTCCGGTATTGCACGAATACACGAAAATAATTGAGATTAAAGCAAAATTTTTTTGGATTGTTTTATTCATGGTTTTAGGTTTTTATTTCATTCGTCTTCCCATGACCCGGTATCATTGGTACTTATAGGACTGTCTCCCCAAGTATTGACGTATTGTGTTTTGGTTGATAAAGTAATCACATCAGAATCATTATTTTGTATTAACCAAGCTTTTATAGTTTCATTGTACTGACTTTGCAAAATTACCTGATCACCTGATTTTAAATGGATTAAAATTATATTTCTTCCTGCACCAGTTGTGTTGAAACCACTAATATAAGACATTTGAATCCAAAAATCACCCATTCCGTTTCCATTTAAATAAGTACCGCTTGAACCGTTAAATGGGCTTTTACCGGAAGCAGTTTGGTTAAAATTTCCTGCTACGAGAATATCGTAGTTTCCATCTTGATTAAAATCATCAACCAAAAGTCCCATTGCCGGTGCTCTTTGAATGATTTTTGAAAAGGGTTTAACCCGGAAGCTGCTATCCCCCAGATTTTCCAACAGTACGCTTGCCAATTGATGAATGGTGTAATGTCCGCTTGTCTGAATTCCTGAAATAATTTCGTTTGTACTGGCTCTTGCAAATGTATTGTTATTCGGATATTTATTTTTAATAAGCGGCAAGTACTGAGTTAAAACATCGAAATGTTCTATAGGATAAGGGGTTCCTTTTTCGTAGTGGCTAAAAAATAAGTATGGTTTATTGTTTTGCGAATTGCTTAGAAGATAATTTTCTAAGGGTTGATCGGGACTTGCATGAAAATCGTTGTTTAAACCCATATTGCCTGCAACAAGATCAAGGTCACCATCTTGATCAAAATCTGCAGCAGCCAGTGATTGCCACCATCCGTTTGTATGTTCCAAACCGGCCGGATGCATTGGCATCCAAGTATGCCCGTTAAAAGCAAAAACACGTATCGGCATCCATTCACCGGCTACGATCAATTCGGGCATTCGATCTCCCAAAATATTGACAAATAAAGCACTTCTAACGAGGCCTGCCTGGCGAAGTGCCGGTGCTAAAACATCTGTACTGTCTGTAAATTTTCCTGCATGATTAATCAGTAAATAAGATTTTGGTGTTTCCGGATAATGTCCGGGTACCACTTGTCCGCCAACAAACAAATCGGTGTATTGATCATTGTTTGCATTGATGGGCAATACACAAAATGTTGCTGTATTGATATCAGGAATTGAGGCAGATGATTTTTGAAATATTCCCTTTCCATTATTCAAATAGAGCCGGTCGGGGGCATTATTTTTGGAAGAATCGTTACTGCCGGCACAAGTGGCTACATACAAATCAACATCGCCATCGTTGTCGATATCAAGGAAAGCCGCTTGACCGTCAACTAAATCTTTATCTTTTGCAAATACTTTATTTTTTGATAAAACAAATTGTCCATTGTTTTGTTGGATAAATAATTTACCGGCACTTCCCTTGCCTCCGCCCAGATATACATCCTCTAATCCGTCTGCATTTACATCAGCGTTTGCAAGCTGTGGCCCTTGTGCGGTGACACTGAAAGGTAATAGTGCTTGTGAAGCATAATCATCTGGATGTTTCCAGACAGTAGCTTTTAAATCAAAACCAATCTGATGGGTGATTTCTTTAAACAAAGCAATAGCATTTTCATCTTTTTTGTCAGCATCTGTGGCATCTTGATGATTGACCCGAATGAGTTGGTCTGCCGGTAAATTATCCAATATATTTTGTTTTCCATCGGGCCAAGTGACAATCATTTTTTTGATTAAAGAATCGGCTCCAAGGCCAAAATGTAAGGGTATTGCAGCAGCCGATTCATAACCTCTTACCGGAGTATATTCTTGATTTTGAAAAGTTGATGCTGTTTCAATTTCAATTTTTGTATTGTACACCAATATGGGATTATCGCTTGCGCTTAAGGCGATATCAATATAATGATTTAGCCCAATTTGACGGCTATTGTTTTCGTAAACAAAGGCCGGATCATTAAGATTGTTTACGACTAAATCAAGATCTCCATCCTGGTCAAGGTCAGCAAATACAGCTCCGT
This sequence comes from Bacteroidota bacterium, assembly GCA_024276745.1. Taxonomy (GTDB): domain Bacteria; phylum Bacteroidota; class Bacteroidia; order Chitinophagales; family S012-47; genus JAJRWN01. The sequence continues at coordinate 30,031 of JAJRWN010000056.1, read as the reverse complement.
TAGAAAATGAAGCTTTGTTTAATCCCCATTGACCGCTTACCCAATCAAAAGTAAGGTCATGATTATTTCTGAATGTAAAATTGCTCAGTTTATGAGAAGGTATTTTATTCAGTTCATCGAACAATCGAACTTTATACAAACCTTGTTTATTGGCTCTTTTTTTTCGATTATTAATCACGTCAATATTCCGTACATCGTGCAGATATCCATTGCTTATAAAGAGATCTTTCCAGGCATCGTTATCCAGGTCTTGCAATAATACCGACCAACTCCAGTCCGTGGCTTTTATTCCGGCCAAAGCAGCTATTTCGCTGAAAGTACCGTCACCATTATTCAATTGAAGACTATTAGCCATATAGGTAGGATGAAATCCGGCTTCTAAATATTGAGTAAAATCCTTGCTGGCTTTTCCTGCTAATTGTGATAATCGTCTGTAGTGATCACGGCAGAGCATATCCGCTACTACAATATCGGGTAGTTTATCGTTATTATAATCTGCAATATCGCAACCCATACCATAAAAGGAACCTTGTTGGGTCATGTTTGAATAGCTTTCAAGAAAGCTTCCGTTTTTTTGGTTTATATACATGTAATCAGGAATACTATAATCATTTGCTACATAGATATCGGTCCATCCGTCTCCGTTTATATCAACCGTACACAAGCCTAAGCCATATCCATAATAATCGGGCAACAATCCGGATGATGTACTTACATCGCTAAAAGTATGATCTCCGTTGTTCCGGTATAATTTATCGCTTCTCATTTGGTCACGTTGATTATTTTTTTGAACCAAATCAGTAAGACTTGCCTGATTATCAGGCGGATGATTCATTAAATACATATCCAAATCACCATCCAGATCATAATCAAAAAAGGAAGCTTGTGTGCTATAAGCAGGATCATTTAAACCATAGTCTGAAGCCTGATTTAAAAAATGTCCGTCAGCTTGCTGGATGTAGAGTACATTTTGACGTTTGGCAGCCGGATATTTTGCCGATTTGCAAACATAAATATCCAGCAGACCATCAGCGTTTACATCTGCCAGCGAAACCCCTGTTGACCACCCATAATCAGCTGATGGATCAAGTAATTGGCTGGCATTATGAAAATGCATAGATCCGTCATTCAGATATAATTGATCTTTTGTTTGATTTGCGGTAAAGAACAGGTCCGGCAGGCCGTCACCGTTCAAATCACCACAAGCAACACCTCCACCATTATAGATATATTGATAAGTGAAATAATTTTTTTGAGTATCCTCTCTTAATGTATTATTAAAATAAATACCTGAATTTTCAGCACTAATCAAAGAAAACAAAGGTTTTTTAATTTACTGCTTTTGGGGTGTGGTATTACAGGCCGGGAAAGTGGTGAGTATAAGACTAATCAGACTGATTTTACTGAGGATAAAGGTTCGTTTGTTCCAACTGTAATTCATAGAAAAAAAGAAAATAAAAATAAACAATTACTATAGGCCATAAAAATATGCATTAATGAGTAGCCGGATACTTACCGCTTACAAGATACAATTTATAACTTTACATCCTTAAATGCTTCCATGAATCCTAAAGAAGAATTTTTAGAAAAATCAAGTTTAAAAGCGGCCGATATTACTCATCGTAATAAGCTTAGGTTTAATATCTCAAAGTATTTGGCTGGTGTTGAAGAGGGGAAGAAACAATATACCGATCTTGAACTTGCCAGAAGGAAAGCACATGCCGTAAAATGGAAAACCATCGAATCGCTGGATAATTATCTGATGGAATTTGAGCGTAATTTTTTGCGTAATGGAGGGCAAATACTTTGGGCAAAAGATGCGGAAGAGGCACGCAATCTAATATTAGGAATCATAGAAAAACACAATGGTAGAACGGTGGTAAAATCAAAAAGTATGGCCACCGAAGAAATTGAATTAAACGATGCCCTTGAGGCAAAAGGCATTGAAGTGTCGGAGACTGATTTAGGGGAGTTTATTGTACAGCTTGCCGGTGAAAAACCATATCATATTGTAACTCCGGCCATGCATAAATCGAAAGAAGATGTTGCCCAACTTTTTCACGAGAAATTAGGTACTCCCGAAGACAATACCCCGGAGCAACTTACCATGGCTGCCCGTGAAGCTCTTCGCGAAAAATATATACGGGCAGATATTGGTATAACGGGAGCAAACTTCATAGTTGCCGATGTAGGGGGTATTGCTATTACCGAGAATGAAGGAAATGCAAGGCTTAGCACTACCTTTCCAAAAGTTCATATTGCTCTTGCAGGAATAGAACGGGTATTGCCTTCAATCCATGATTTGGCTTTGTTTTGGCCTTTGCTGGCTACCTATGGTACCGGGCAAAAACTTACGGTTTACAATACCCTCTTTACCGGGCCTGCCAAAGACAGCGAAGCCGGTGGTCCCGAAGAGATGTATGTGATATTAATGGATAATGGCCGCTCGGATATATTGGCCGATGTTCAATTGCGTCAAGTGATGCATTGTATTCGTTGTGGCGCATGCCTTAACGTATGTCCGGTTTATAAAACCATAGGCGGCCATACTTACGGGCAAACCTATAGCGGACCCATCGGTTCGGTAATTTCACCACATTTTGCCGGCAAAGAAAAAGCCGGTCATCTTAGTTTTGCCTCAAGTCTTTGTGGTGCTTGTACCGAAACATGTCCCGTAAAAATCGATCTGCATAATTTACTTTTGTATAATCGAAATTTGTTGAACAATGATGGGTATGCCGGCAGTATGGAAAAGCGGGTATGGAAATGGTGGCGCAAAGCCATGCTTAAGCGTAGCTTGATGAATATGGCATCAGGGAAAATGAAAAACTATATGTTTAAAAAAATATTTGCAAAATCCTGGGGAAAAGACCGGGATGCAATCATATTTCCCAACACTTCTTTTAATCAACAGTGGAAAAAACAGCATGGAAAGGCATCATAAACCGGAAAATATTCCATTGCATTTCGACAGAAAAGGTTTTTCTATTGAAGCTTTACTGGAACTGTATAAAGCGATACTTAAACCACGCTTGATTGAGGAAAAAATGATTATTCTGCTACGGCAAGGCCGGATCAGTAAATGGTTTGCAGGTATTGGCCAGGAAGCCATTGCCGTTGGTGCTACAAAAGCCATCAATCCGGAGGAGATGATGCTTCCCATGCACCGGAATCTGGGAGTATTCACTTCTCGTAATGTCCCTCTGGAACAATTGTTTTTACAATTTCAGGGAAAAGCAAACGGATTTACTGCAGGGCGCGACCGTTCTTTCCATTTTGGCACCCTTGATTATCATATTCACGGTATGATTTCACATTTGGGTCCTCAGCTAAGTGTAGCCGATGGGTATGCTTTGGGAAATGTACTCCGTAATGAGGCTAAGATTACGCTTGTATTTAGTGGAGAAGGAGGTAGCAGCCAAGGTGAATTTCATGAAGCATTGAATGTTGCTGCGGTATGGAATTTACCGGTATTATTTCTTATTGAAAATAATGGCTACGGACTTTCCACACCCGTAAACGAACAGTTTAACATTGAATATCTTGCCGATAAAGGAAAAGGATATGGTATTGCTTCGAAAAGCATTGAAGGAAATAATATTCTTGAAGTTTTTACTGAAGTAAAAAAGATTGCTGCTGAAATGCGGAAAAGTCCACATCCTTTTTTATTAGAGTGCATGACTTTTAGAATGCGCGGACATGAGGAAGCATCGGGAACCAAGTATGTGCCCAAAGAATTGATGGAAGCCTGGGGTAAGAAAGATCCTGTTTTAAGTTTTGAAAATTTTTTGCTTGACGAAGGAATACTTTCCGAAAAATCAAAGATCAAAATCCGTTCGGATATTAAAGACGAAATTAATGTTGCCTGGCAGAAAGCCGATCAAAGTCCTGCATTGAAAGCCAACCAAGAGAATGAGTTGAAATCGGTTTATGCACCGGCTCTTACGAATGTGGTAAAACCAGGGAGTAAGTTACAGGAAATGCGATTTGTAGATGCAATTTCGGATGGATTGAAAGAGGCCATGAATAAATATCCCCAATTAGTTTTGATGGGACAGGATATTGCAGCTTATGGGGGGGTGTTTAAAGTAACCAAAGGATTTTTTGAAACCTATGGTGCTGAGCGGATAAGGAATACTCCTTTATGTGAATCGGCCATTCTGGGCACGGGGTTGGGATTGGCGGCTTCGGGTTTTAAAGCTATGGTTGAAATGCAATTTGCCGATTTTGTCAGTTGTGGGTTTAATCAAATTGTAAATAATCTGGCAAAAATTCATTACCGTTGGAATATCAATGCCGATCTTGTTGTCCGGATGCCTTGTGGCGGTGGTGTTTCGGCAGGTCCTTTTCATTCCCAATCAAACGAAGCATGGTTTACCCATATTCCCGGTTTAAAGGTGGTATATCCTTCTACACCTACTGATGCAAAAGGTCTTTTGCTGGCTGCTTTTGACGATCCGAATCCAATCTTGTTTTTCGAACATAAAGCACTTTATAGAAAGATTAAAGAAGCGGTACCCGAAGCCTATTATACCGAAGAAATTGGCCGGGCAAGATTGCATCGCACAGGCGATGATGTTAGTATTATAAGCTATGGGCTTGGCGTGCATTGGGCACTGGAAATATTAGATAAACATCCGGAGATTTCGGCCGATTTATTGGATTTAAGAACCCTGATGCCTTTTGATGAAAAAAGTCTTTTGAAAACGGTTCAGAAAACGGGGAAAGTGATAATTCTGCATGAAGACACCTTAATCGGTGGTATCGGTGGTGAATTATCGGCATGGATTGTAGAACATGCATTTGAGTATCTTGATGCTCCGGTAATCCGTTGTGCATCGCTCGACACACCGGTACCTTTTGCTGCTGCTTTGGAAAAACAGTTTATGGCTAATAGCCGCTTTGAAAAACAATTGATGGATTTGCTTCAATACTAAAGCTTACATTACGGTTAAGCCGGCATTTTCTTTATACAAAATATTGATAAGTGTTTGCCCTACTGCTTTTAATGTAGGTTTTGAAATGGCATCAAGTTTATCGGCATGCGTATGCCAGGTAGGTGCAAAAGTTCCTGTTTCTTTGTTCAAATGTATAATATCAATAATAGGAATATCAAGAATTTGATTTACAAATACATGATCGTCTGTAACCCGCTGACCTTTTGAGGCAGGAAAATAATTGGCATATCCTGATGTATATGCTTCTTTCCATACCAGATTAACTACCCGTGGAGCATAATCCATTGATCCGCCTTCTTTGTAAAATGTGGCATTTTCTGCTCCCACCATATCCAGCAATATTCCATACTGATATTGATATTCGGGACGATGCCGGTTCGATGCCCAATATTGAGAGCCCAGGCACCAGGTCAGGTAATCATTACGTTCGCTATTATAGCCCATATTGTCAGGTTTCCCCTGATCTTCAACATCAAACAAAACAATGTCAACGCCTAAGTTTTGTAAAGGGTTGGTCTTTAGCAAACGGGCTATTTCAATTAATACAGCCACTCCGCTTCCACCATCATTGGCCCCGTCAATGGGTTGGTCTCTGTTTTCCGTATCATGATCGGCTACCATACGTGAATCCCAATGAGCACATAATAGAATTCGTTTCCTGGCTTTGGGATTATAGATTCCTATCACGTTGATGGCCGGTACAATGTCACCATTGAATAATTTTACTTGTGCTTTTTGCCGGATGGCATTGGAAGCCTTAAAATATAAACCTAACTTATGAATAAGCCAGTCAGAACAGGCTATTTGTGCATGAGAACCCGGCACCCTTGGACCGAAACTTACTTGCCGGGCAACATATTGATAGGCCGAATCGGCTGAAAATTCAGGAATATTGATTTTTTGTTCCGGTACAGGAATATTTTTTGTTGCCGGTTTGTCTTTTTTTGAATGGCAGGATACTATTGATATCATCAATATTGAAATCAAAATCTGCAGGGAAAACTTTCTTTTCATACTTTAATTATGCGAACGACCAGCTGGTTGTACCGTCTTTTTCATCTTTCAAAATAATACCCGTTTCAAGCAATTGTTCTCTGATCCGGTCTGATGTTTCAAAATCTTTCTTTTTTCTGGATGTATTTCTAATTTCAATCAAAAGCTTGATTACCGAATTCATGGCATCCGTATTGTTTTCATTTTCGGCTTTCAAACCCAGCACATCTTTGATGTAAGCAGGAAATATAGTCTTCAGTTGATTCCAGCTTGATTCACTAATCTCCTTAATATCTAATTGTCCACCTTTTAAAGCATTGATTTTATTGGATAAATCGAATAATCCGGCCAATACTTGAGCTGTGTTGAAATCATCATTCATGGAAGTAGATAGTGAAGTACAGATTGTTTCAATTTCTTCAGACAATTGAGTATTTTCTTTGTTGCAACCCGGGTAATTTAATTGTTCTAAAACCTGAAGTGCAGCCATTAATCTGTTGTAACCTTTTTCGGCAGCATGAAGTGCTTCATTTGAAAAATCAAGGGTACTTCGGTAATGACTTTGTAATATAAAAAAGCGTACCGTCATGGGTGAATACGCTTTATCGAGCAATTGATTGCTACCTGAAAACAGTTCGTGCAAATAAATACTATTGCCTAATGATTTGCCCATTTTCTGCCCGTTTACCGTCACCATATTGTTATGCAGCCAATAGTGAGCAAATGTTTTATCATGAATACCTTCGGCTTGAGCAATTTCACATTCGTGATGAGGAAATATATTTTCATTTCCACCACCATGAATATCAAATGTTTCGCCCAGATATTTCTGGCTCATCACTGAACATTCCAAATGCCATCCGGGATAACCGTTTCCCCAGGGACTTGGCCATTGCATCAGGTGAGTTTTATCAGCTTTTTTCCAAAGGGCAAAGTCAAGTGTGCTGTGTTTATCGCTTTGTTTATCCAGTTCGCGGTTTGCGGCTCCTTCGAGCATATCTTCTACTTTCCTGCCCGATAATTTACCATAGTGATGGTTTTCATTGTATTTTTTAATATCGAAATAAACCGAGCCATTGGCTTCGTAGGCATATCCTTTTTCTATTAGTTTTCGAATGGCTTCGATTTGCTCGGGTATATGGCCCGAAGGGCGTGGGGCAATGGAAGGCCTGAGGATATTCAGTGCATCCATATCGCGATAATAGGTGTACATATAATGTTCTACCACTTCCATCGGTTCAATAGCTTCTAGCCTTGATTGTTTGCTTATTTTATCTTCCCCTTGATCGGCATCATCTGTCAAATGGCCTACATCGGTAATATTTTGAACATAGCGTACCTGATATCCCAAAAAAAGCAAATAGCGATAAATTACATCAAAGCTTACATAAGATTTTGCATGTCCCAGGTGAGGATCGCCATAAACCGTAGGCCCACAAACATACATGCCCACATGTGGTGGATTGATGGGTTTGAAAAGTTCTTTTTTCCTGCTTAGTGTGTTATAAAGCATTAGCTTACTCATGGTGCAAAGATAGTGGATTTGAAAAAGCTTTATGGTTTAATGCTAAAGGAAGCGATGATTGGATAATGATCCGAATAGGTTTCGCGTATTACCCGAAAACCGTTTATTCTGAAATACTTTCCAAACAATAGATAGTCGATACGCAATAAGGGCAAATTACCGGCATAAGTAACACCAAAACCAAAACCTTTTTTTAGAAATGCATCTTGCATATTTTTACTGAGCGTGTGATATGCAAACGATACCGGAGTATCGTTAAAATCACCACAAAGAATAAGTTTATGTTTGATGTTTTGTAAAGATTTGGCCAATAATTTTGCTTGCCCTGCTCTTGCTATAAAAGCACGTTTTAGTTTACCTGCAATATGTCTTGATTGGTTTAAATCGGGCTTTTGTTGACCCAGATGCTGCAGGTATGCATAATCAGGATCTCTGAATTGAATAGATTGCAGGTGTACATTGATTAATGAAAGCGTATCTTGATTGATTAATAAATTGGTTAAAACGGCTCCGTTATTGTTCGTATTCGGAAAGGTGATATTCTTAAAAGATAATATAGGATACCGGCTAAATGTTGCCAGTCCCCACTGATGTGTTTCTTTCAATACGGTAGTCCGGTGAAAATACAGATGCTTTAAGCCGAGTATTTCTTTAATCCGGCTGATATTGTCAAATGCACCTCCCGATTCGGTGTAGAATTCCTGAAAACAAACAATATCCGGTTTTTGCTTTTTAATAATTTCAAGTATTTTATCTCTTGATTCTTGATTATGATTCCAATTGTATAAATCAAAATTTTGCACGTTATAGCTCATAATACGAATGCCCAAATCCAATTGATTGTTGCCTATATGGAAAGCGAATAAACTTCTGTATGTGCCAATGCCTATCAGCAATACACCGAGATTAAGCCATGCCCAGTGTTTTTTTTCCAAAAACCAGAAGCCTAAAAAACCGATACAGATAATAATGGGTAATGAGGCAATCAGCCCCATAAAGGAGAACCAATAATTATGAACCGGATTGACCAAAGCAGCCAGATAAACCGTTGTAAGTGCCAGCAATGCTATGATATTGAGCACTAATAAAATTTTTTGAAACAAGTTAATCTTGAAACTCATAAATCACGCTTGCTGATTTTGAATAAAAATTCTTTTTCAGATTTATTCAAACTATCATAGCCTGAATCGGCAATTTTATCCAATATGGCATCGACCTTTTTTTGTGTAGCAGCATCGAGATGATTTGAGATTGGTTTTTTTGATTTTCTTTTTTTCCGGTTTTCTTTTTTTCCGGTAAATATTGGTTTATCATATCGGGGTTTAAACGCATCGATCAATGCATCAACCATACGGTTAAAACCTTTTGACCAATCATTACCGGCTTGCAATTCTTTGATAAATACAAAGCCGAAAAGAGCACCTCCCAGATGGGCAATATGTCCACCTGAATTCATTCCCTGAATGCTAATTAAATCAATGAGTAAAGCCACTGCTGCCAGCCATTTCAATTTTACAGGACCGATAAAAAGCAGGAAAATCGTATAATCGGGCAATAAGGTTGCAGTAGCTACAATAATAGCCATTACACCGGCTGATGCTCCGAGGGCCTCTGCCATCGGCAGGCTGCTTTGCAGTCCCGGGAAAAGATTATAGCTGGCAATATAAAATAGTGCACCTACCCAGGCACCCATCATAAAGACCGGCAGGATTTTACGGTTTCCTAAATATTCCGTAAGAATACGTCCCATCCAATAGAGCCATAGCATATTAAATAGAATATGAAAAAAGCCTATATGGCTAAACATATGTGTGATTAGGGTCCAGGGGCGATAAAGCAATAGGTGTAAATCGGCCGGCAGGGTAAAGAATTTTAACCAAACTGCTACAGCCGATTCGTCAATGGCAAACAAACGGGCTATAACAATACCGATATTGATGATCAGGAAAACGGCAATATTTACAAAAATCAAACGATTGACTGTATTGCCTCTTTTAAATGCCATTTGAAGCTCTGACCATATAGAATTTCTTACCGGCATTAATAAAAACGTTTTCGGGAATGTTGCCAGATTTTAATAATGATAAATCCAAACAACATACCGCCCACATGGGCAAAGTGAGCAATATTATCTCCTTGTATTCTTCCAAAACCCAGAAATAATTCAGCTGCTCCGTACAACATGACAAAATATTTGGCTTTGATGGGAACGGGAAAAAAAATGAGCATCAGTTTGGTATTGGGAAAAAACATGCCAAAGGCCAGTAATAATCCAAAAACAGCTCCTGATGCTCCAATCGTTGGTGTGCTGTAGATCATTGATAAACTATTAAATGCTTCTTGAGTGCTTACTCCCGGATTGGCCAGGTTTACTGTGATACCACCCGTAAGTTGATAAACCTGAAAAGCATTTGTGGCCAGCAATAAAAATGCAGCACCCAATCCGGTAGCAAAATAATACAATAGAAAACGTTTAGGTCCCCAAATTTTTTCCAATGCACTTCCAAACATCCAAAGGGCAAACATGTTGAAGAAAATATGCCCGATGCCTCCATGCATAAACATGTGGCTTACAATTTGATAGGGATGAAAATTGGGTGAATCGAAATAATAAAGCCCAAGTTCAAAATTTAGATTTATTCCTTGATTCTGAACCAATAAGGTGGCAAGAAACATAATAACATTGATAATAAGCAGGTTTTTTACTGCTACCGGCATACTGCTGAATCTTCGTTGCTGATACATAATTTTTCTTTTTCCTTAGGTCATTTTGCCTAAACTTCCTTCCAATTCATCAAAAGTATAACGAACCAATATTAATTTACCACCCGGTGATTTGTAAAACGTTTGGCAAGCAAAAAGTTCATCAATTAAGCTTTTCATTTCAGCGATACTTAATTTTTTACCCCGTTTAACAGATGTATTTACAGCCAGTGAACGAGCCAGATTTTCGCGTAAATCAAGTTTTAGATTTTGCTTGTTTTCTTTGAACTGTTCTAATAAGCCTTCTATTACCTCTTGCTCATTGATTTGTTCGAGTTCGGCAGGTATTCCATGCACTACGAAAGTATTTTGTCCAAATTCCTGAATATCAAATCCTAATTGGTTGATCAATTCAAGCAAGGTTTTTAGTAGCTCACTATCATTTTTATTTAATTCCAGTTTTACCGGAAAAAGTGTTTTTTGGCTTGCATGTTTCGATTGTTCAAAGGCCTTCAAATAGCGGTCAAATAAAATTCTTTCGTGTGCCGCTTGTTGATCAATGATAAGAAAACCGGATTTAATTTCTACCAAAATATAACTATTGTGCATTTGTACCGGCACTACTTCGGAATCTGCCTGATTTTCATGAAAATCGTCTTGATTTATTTTAGATTGCCAGTTGCTGGGTATAGTTAGTATTTGTTCGTTTTTATTGCTGCGTGTGTTGGCATATAACATTTTCCAATCATCGCGATTAATTGCAGCATTCGGGGTTGATTGGTTTTTGTTTAACCACTTATGTTTTGGATTTTCGCTGTCATCAAAGGATTTTTCGGTATTAAAATCAAGTGTTGGTGCAATGGAGTACTGACCAATTGTTTTTTTTATGGCCGAACGCAAAAAAGCATACAATAACTTTTCTTCTTCAAATTTAATTTCTTGCTTTGTCGGGTGCACATTTACATCAATCCTGGCAGGATCTATTTCAAGAAATAAGACATAGAAAGGATGTGCGCCCTGTGCAATCAATTCTTCGTAGGCCGAAAGCACCGCATGATGTAAATAGGGGCTTCTTATATAACGCTGATTGGCAAAGAAAAACTGTTCACCTCTGGTTTTCCGGGCAAATTGTGGTTTACCCACATAACCGTAAACACGGGCAAAATCCAATTGTTCCTCAACAGGCATCAGGCGTTCATTTAAGTTTTTTCCCAGCAAACCGATAATTCTTTGCCGGAGTATTCCTTTTCCTAAATGATATATTTCCAGATCATTATTTTTTAAATTAAAAGACAATTCAGGATAGGCCAGTGCCACATGCTCAAAAGCATTAAAAATATGGCGGTTTTCTACGGTATTCGATTTTAAAAAATTTCGTCTCGCAGGAGTATTAAAAAATAAATTCTTTACGCTGATGATGGTTCCCGGTGGGCAGGAACATGGTTCTTGATTTTGTACAACAGATCCTTCTATTAAAATTTTTGTACCTATTTCTTCATCATGCAAGCGTGTTTTTATTTCTACCCGCGCTATAGCTCCTACCGAAGCCATGGCTTCACCCCGGAATCCCATGGTTCGTATGCTGAATAAATCATCGTATTGCCTGATTTTTGAAGTAGCATGCCGTTCAAAACACATACGGGCATCTGTCGGGCTCATGCCACATCCGTCATCAATTACCTGAATCAGGGTTTTGCCAGCATCACGAATGTTTAATTCAATGTGATTGGCGCCTGCATCTATACTGTTTTCAAGCAATTCTTTTACTACCGATGCAGGCCTGAGAATAACTTCTCCTGCTGCAATTTGATTGGCAATAACATCCGGTAATAGTTGTATCAGGTCGGGCATGAATATTAATAAATAAGTATTATTTTGATTACAAAACTTTCACAAAGATATACAAGGCAAGCAGTAAAAGAATATTAAGAATGATTAAAAACCGCACTTTTGACATCACCCTTTGGTGTTGTAATCTTGAGTATTGCTGCCGGTTCATTCTGACATGTCCAAATTTATCTCTAATTCTGTATTCTTGTTGCAACTGTTCTTTCTCGCGGTCGCTTTTTGCCATTTTTACCCTGCGTGCAAGATCTTCCTTATCGGGGTCGTAATGCCGGGGTTTATACTGAAAACGACTATACTCCGGCAAGCGGCTTAAAAATCTGAATGTTTTCTTTTGAACCATCATTTCTATTAAATTCGTTTTCTGAACATCTGTGATTTAACAACAAAGCTATTGATTTACCTGTTCTTTAAGTAAACGATAAACATTTGCCATGCCGTATCTATCTAAAAGAGTTCCTTTTTTTTCAGATCACACGATGTGTAAACTTGTCGATGACAGGTTTTAAGATTATCTCTAATTTCATCATTTTTGCAAGCTTATTTTATGAAAATCCATGCTCGTGTTTTATTGCTCCTAACAAGCGGCTTTGGTCTCTTGTTTTTGCTGTGGATTAATGTATTTGCCGGCAAACCCAATCATTTAAATTTTGCTACTGATCAGTTTGCTGATATCGATAGTCTGCTTAACGGAATGTCTTTGGATGAAAAAATAGGTCAGTTGTTTATGATACCGGTGTATTCTTCGAAAGGAATAAATGAACAACATAAAATTGAAAATCTGATTAAGCGATATCATATCGGAGCTTTAATTTTCATGCAGGGAACTCCGCTGGCACAGAAAAATATGATTGCCTATTTTCAAAGCATTTCAAAAACTTATTTATTGATTGCCCAGGATGCAGAGTGGGGGCCTGCTATGCGACTTGATTCGACTATTGTATTTCCGCATCAGCTTACATTAGGGGCTATTCAAGATCCAGAATTGATTTATGATTTTGGTAAAGAAGTAGCCAGGGAATGCCGTTTACTTGGTGTGAATATGAATTTTGCTCCTGTCATTGACATTAATAATAATCCCCGGAATCCGATTATCAACGACCGGAGTTTTGGAGAAAACCGCTATAGTGTTGCGCTTCGTGGATTAATGTATATGAAGGGATTACAGGAAAATGGAGTCATTGCCTGTGGAAAACATTTTCCCGGACATGGAGATACCGATAAAGATTCGCACAAAACATTACCAACTGTAAATGGAGATAAAGCACGTATTGACTCTATCGAATTATTTCCCTATAAAGTACTCATTCCTCAAGGTTTGATGAGCATTATGAGTGCTCATTTATTTGTACCGGCTCTCGATAATGCAAAAAATATGGCCGCTTCCCTGTCTTCAAAAATTATTCAAGGTGTGCTTCGCGATGATTTGGGTTTTGACGGATTAATTATTACTGATGCACTGAGCATGAAAGGGGTAAGCCATTATCATCAACCCGGTGAACTGGAACTGAAGGCTTTGCTGGCCGGTAATGATATTTTGCTTTTCCCCGAAGATATACCCAAGGCAATTGTACAAATTAAAAATGCCCTCTCAAATGGTACTTTAAGTCTTGACCAATTGAATAGGCACGTAATCAGGATACTGAAAGCAAAAGCATTTGCTAAAAAAAACCAACAAAACTTAATTCCAGAAAAAAATTTGGACCGCTTGTTAAACAACCAATATGTTCAGGTACTTAACCGGCAGCTTTATGCCCATGCACTAACCCTGGTAAAAGACCATCCCCGTTGGATTCCCTTAAAACATCTTTCAAACTATAAACTTGCCGCTTTAAGTATTGGAGCCGGTAGCGATAACCTGTTTTTAGAAAAAATCAGTAAATATGCTTCTTGCGATATATATCACATAGATAAAAATGCCGGTCAGGGTCAATTTGATCGTTTACTCAAACAATTATCACACTATGACCGGGTAATTGTGGGCCTGCATGATATGAGCCGATACTACTCAAAACAATATGGAATAAACCAAACCGAACGGTTTTTTCTTAAACAATTGAATAATCAAAATCGATTAATACTTACGGTTTTTGGAAATCCATACAGTTTGAAATATTTTCCGGATTTCAAACATATTCTTCTGGCTTATGAAGATAATGATTATACCCGCGATTTGGCTGCACAAGCACTTTTTGGTGGAGTCATGATTCAGGGAAATATGCCGGTTAGTGCTTCCGAAAAATATTCTTTTGGAAGTGGATTGATACGCGATACCCTAATCCGCTTAGGCTATAATTATCCGGCTTCAATGGGCATGGCCAGCGATATGGCATTACGAATTGACCAAATTGCCCATGAAGCCATACAGACAGGAGCTACCCCGGGATGTCAGATTTTTATTGCCCGGAACGGACAAATTATTTACGATGAAGCTTTCGGTTATTTCACTTATGATAAACGCATAAAAGTGCAAACTGATGATTTGTATGATTTGGCTTCACTCACCAAGGTAGCAGCTACTACTTTGTCGTTAATGTATCTGTTTGAACAGCATCTTTTTAATCCTAACCGGCCAATCGGGTATTATCTGAAAAGTCTTGGCCATACAGCCGTTTCAACGGCATTAATTAAAGATATTATGACCCATACGGCCGGCTTAAAAGCCTGGATACCCTTCTATTTGAAAACTATTGCCGATTCGCTGTTTGATGAATATTATTGCCATTATCGCGAAGAACCCTATACAATCCAAGTTGCCAATCAGCTTTATATCCGTAAGGATTATCCCGATACGATGTATAAGATTATCAGAGAAACACCATTGAAAAGAAAAGGACATTATAAATACAGTGATTTGGGATTTTATTTGCTAAAACAAGTAGTTGAACAATTAAGTAAAAAACCGATTGAAGATTTTGTGCAAGAGCAATTCTATCAAGCGCTTGGTTTGCATTATATGACCTACCGGCCACTTGATAAATTCGGACTTAATCAAATTGTACCTACCGAGTACGACTCTGTTTTCAGAAAACAACTGATACAGGGTTATGTTCATGATCCGGGAGCAGCTATGATTGGAGGTGTTAGCGGTCATGCCGGTTTGTTTTCGAATGCTGAAAATTTGGGCGTATTGATGCAAATGCTGTTGAATGGAGGTATATATGGTGGTGATAGATTTTTAAAACCTTCTACTATAAATTATTTTACAAGAAGGCAAAACAATAAATCAAGACGTGGCCTCGGATTCGATAAACCTGAGCCTAATCATAATTATATCGGTCCTACCAGCGAATTGGTTTCGCTCAAAACTTTTGGTCATACCGGCTTTACCGGTACTTGTGCATGGGTTGATCCACAATATGGTTTGGTATATGTTTTCCTTTCAAACAGAGTACATCCTACTGCAACAAATAAGAAATTGATTACTGAAAATATCCGTACCCGGATTCAGGATGTATTGTATGAAAGTATAGATAAAGGAACTTTTGATGAACGATATTCATTAGGCTTGGCAGATAGTACAACAGGGAAGAAAAACTAATGAGAATAGGAATTGTTTGTTATCCGACTTATGGAGGAAGCGGAGTGGTCGCTACCGAATTGGGTATGGCTTTGGCCAAAGAAGGTTATCATATTCATTTTATAGCTTACCGCAAACCGGCAAGGCTGAATCTTCATCAGGATAATGTTTATTTCCATGTGGTAAGGTATGCCGAATATCCACTGTTTGAATACGCCCCTTATGAATCAGCCCTGACAAGCAAAATAGTTGAAGTTGTGTTATCGGAAAAAATTGATTTATTGCATGTGCATTATGCTATTCCTCATGCAGCTGCGGCTTATATGGCAAAACAGATTTTAGGCGAAAAAGGATATGTTTTGCCGGTGGTTACAACACTTCATGGTACCGATATATCTTTGGTGGGTCGCGACAAATCATATGAACCGGTTGTAACTTTTTCTATCAATCAGTCAGACCGGGTGACGGCTGTGTCGGAAAGTTTGAAAAAAGAAACAATTGAGTATTTTAATATCAGCCGGAAAATTGAAGTTATACCAAATTTTATTAATCCGTCAGGAAAATTAAAAAATATTGATTTTGCCTTCCGGCAATCTTTTGCAAGCCTTCAGGAAAAAATATTAATTCATGTTTCAAATTTTAGAAAACTTAAAAGAGTAGAGGATGTCATCCGGGTTTTTCATTTGGTTTCGAAACAAATGCCTGCCCGTTTATTGCTGGTGGGTGACGGGCCTGAAAAAACAAGCATGGAATCATTGGTTGATGAGCTGAAACTGAACGGTAAGGTTCGGTTTTTGGGTAATCAAGAAATCATTGAAAAATTACTTTTATTGTCTGATCTTTTTTTAATCAGCTCGGAACATGAAAGTTTCGGTCTTGCTGCACTCGAAGCTATGCTTTGCCGGGTACCGGTTATTTCGAGCGATATTGGTGGTTTAAAGGAAATAAATATAGATGGTAAAACTGGTTTTGTATGCCCTCTGGGTGATGTACAAACGATGGCCACAAAAGCATTGCTGATTTTAAAAGACGATGAATTACATCAACAAATGAGTGAAAACGCTTACCGGCAAGCGATGAAATTCGACTTAAAAAAAATACTGCCTTTATACGAATCGCTTTATACAGAAACGATACAAAAGTTGCAAAGTACTCATTAGGCTGCTTTCCGGCCAAGCTGCCTGAAAGCCTTCCTGAAAATGGCGAAATCTTGCCAGGCAGAATAATCTTTTGCATACATCCTGTTTAGCCTTTGAATGCTGATGTTATTGGGTTTTAAATCCGTATAGGGATCATCAGGATGCAATACGCCTTTTTTTATTTCGGGTAATATTTGTGTGTTGCTGATATCCGGTGTATAAGAAACCCAACTGATTTTACCGATTAATACAAGCAACCAGTTTTTGAGCATCCGGACATAATCCTTTATAAAGAATATGCCGGATAAAAGCAAAGGAATCATGAGTATGCAAAGACCGATATCCATCATGCGTTTATTCCTTTTATTGCTTGCTTGCTCAATAGCAAGATTCAAATCGAGGGCATACAAATCACCGGCATGGTTTTTCGAATTGCTGCCGATAATACTTTCGCTTCCGGGTACAATGGTTTTAAAGGCTAAACGGTCGTGCAAAGTTTGCATCAGCGAAATAGTATGACCGGTTTTAATATCCTTAAGACAAAAAATAATTTCGGTAGCCTTGAATATTATTATACTTTTTTCAAATTCATCATAGGTGGCCAGATAATCGTTTCCGTTTTCAGGACCGATAAAACCCAATAAAGTATGATTTATTCCTGCTCGCGAAAGGAGGTTGATTACCCGTTCGCATTCTTGTTTCTTTCCAACAATGAGCAGGCGGTTACCGGCATCAGGATTGGCACTTATTTTTCCACTTGTCAGCAAATGCCATAAGGCCCGGCTGATAATGATTTCAAGCCCTGCCCAGGCAGCACCCAGCAATATAATAGCTCGTGAAAACCGGTACGATTCGTTCATAAAACCATAAAAAGCCGAAATAATCAGCGTACCGGCTAAAATGCCCCGTATCGATTTTGATACGCTGAAATTTTTATCATATCCACCACTGAAATAAACCGAAATCAACCAAATACCTATGTATGCAGGAACTACGTAAAGCATAAACTCGACCGGATAATATGCCGGTGCTTCTTTAATATGAGTTTCCCAGTATAATTTTATATAATAAACACCTCCATATAAAACGATTGCATCGGTAAGAACAGGCCATATTTTACGGCTAATATTAAATATTAAAGACAAAAAAGCCCTGAACCAGATAGCCATTTTCACAAATAATCCGAACCATCCTGCTTTGTTTTTTCCAAAATGTTTTTCGGTAAAAATCACCATGGCATTGTAAAACATTTTTACATAATTAAGACTGCCTTTTTTGGTGCTTTCTCCTTTGTAATGTACAATTTGGGTATCCGGATAATAATAATTTTTAAAACCAGCTTTGATAATCCGGTAGGAAAGATCTATATCTTCTCCATACATGAAAAACTGTTCATCCAGCAAACCTGTTTTTTCCAACACGCTTCGTCTGATAAGCATGAATGCACCGGCCAGTACTTCTACTTCCTGCACTTGTTTTTCAGATAAATGTCCCATATAATAACGGGCAAATAATTTGGAATGAGGAAAAAGACGTGCGAATCCGAATACTTTAAAAAAAGAAATCCAGGGTTTTGGAAATGCTCTTTTTGATTCGGGTAAATAATTACCTTTTCCGTCTATCATTTTCACTCCCAAACCACCGGCTTCAGGATTCGAATCCATAAAACGGATGATTTTATCGAAAGTATCTTCCGCTATAAGTGTATCCGGATTAAGCAAAAGAATATATTCTCCGGTGGCTTGCCTGATAGCCATATTGTTGGCTTTGGCAAATCCGGTATTTTCTTTGTTTTTGATTAATGTAAATTCAGAAAATTTTTCTTCCAACATTTCAACCGAAGCATCAGAAGAAGCATTGTCAACAATAATGACCTCAGGATTTAAATTTTTTCCGGCTTGTTTGACAGCATATAAAGCTTGTTCAAGAAAATACTTGACATTGTAATTAACAATAATGACGGATAAACGCTTCATTTTTGATTACTGAGATAATTATCGTAAGGAAGCCTGGCCATCAAGGATCTGGCCAGAGTCAGATCATCAACATATTCCAATTCACCACCAAAAGCTACCCCTCTGGCCAGGGTAGTTAGTTTTATGGCTAAGCCTTTGAGCCGTTTCGATATATAAAATATAGTGGTATCTCCTTCCATGGTTGGGTTAAGTGCCATAATAATTTCCTGAATGTCAAATTCTCTTGCCCTGTTTATTAATGAATCGATATTTAATTGCTCGGGGCCAATACCGTCAACCGGAGAAATAAGCCCACCAAGAATATGATAAGTTCCCTGATATTGTCCGGTGTTTTCTATGGCCATAAGCTCACGAATATTTTCAACAACACATACTTGCTTCTGATTTCGCTGAATATCTACACAAATATTACATAAATCATTTGATGAGATATTATGGCAACGTTTACAAAACTGAATATCAGTTATTAGTTTACCAATAGATGTTAAAAAACGTTTAACGTCATCCGGATCATTATTTAACAAATGTAATACCAGTCTAAGGGCCGTTTTTTCGCCAATTCCGGGCAATGTTTTAAAAGCAGCTACAGCTTGATCAATAACGGGTGAAGAAAATTTCATTGCCTAAAATTAGGTATTTACTCGTTTGCTTTTATCTTTGTTTATACATATATATTTCAACTAAATTTCCGGAGAAGCTCATTTTTTGTATCCAATGCTGTAACTTAGCTTATGAAATTATTCATTTAGTATTCTCATTGTCAAAGCCATTATGAAAAAATACTACTTATCTTTCAGCATTTTACTCATGCTTTTTATGAGTATTGGAAAGCAAGCCATTGCCTCACATTGCATGGGGGGCGAAATTACCTATATCTGTTTAGATACTGATGGAAACCGGGATAGTTTTCTGATAACCCTTAAATTTTACAGAGACTGTAATGGCGTATCTGCACCTACTTCGGCTACCTTGTCTTATAGTTCAGTTTTGTGTGGTATTTCCGGATCCATTATTTTAAATCAGGTGCCTGGACAAAGTGCTTTGGATATCACCCCTTTGTGTCCGGGAGGGCAAAGTGCCTGTACCAATTCTTCAGCGCCCTATGGTGTGCAACAATATGTTTATCAAGGAATATTGGTTTTAAATACACAATGCACTGATTGGAATCTATCCTGGACTACCTGTTGCCGCAACGGGGCCATCACAACTTTAAGCAATCCGGGTAGTGAGAGTATTTATCTTACTGCATTATTGAATAATGCAGTTGCTCCCTGCAACAGTTCACCACAGTTTTTAAATACTCCGGTTCCTTTTGGATGTGTCAATCAGTTTACCAGCTATAATCATGGTGTGATTGACCCTGACGGAGATTCTTTAGTGTTTTCGCTCGTTTCTCCTTTAAGTTCGGCTTCAACACCAGTGGGATATAAATTGGGCTTTTCGGCAACCAATCCTTTATCTACGGTAAACGGTGTTACTATTGACCCTAGCACGGGTACCATCACTTTTATACCCAATCAACTTCAGGTTGGTGTATTATCAGTTAAAGTGGAAGAATTCCGCATGGGTGTTAAAATCGGAGAGGTAGTTCGTGATATTCAATTCATTATTGTGAACTGCACCAACAATAATCCTACTGCAACGGGTATAGACAGTACTTCTATGTATGATACTGCAATTTGTCCGAATCAAGCGATTTGTTTTGATATTTATACCCATGATGTTGATCCCTTTCAAACAGTCAGCATGGGGTGGAATAGTGGTATTCCGGGTGGTACGTTTACCTCCACCGGTGGTCAGTATCCTGTGGGTACATTCTGCTGGACTCCTACAGCTTCCGATATCGGAACACACTTTTTTACAGTAATTGTACAAGATGATGCTTGTCCTTATGTGGGTGGAAATACTTTTGCTTATCATATTGAAGTGAGAAATCCTGATATTGATTTAGGTCCTGATATTGCTTTGTGTGATGGTGATTCTGTGATTATGAATCCACTTATTTCGGTTGATTTTACACATTATCAATGGACACCCAGTACCGGTATCAGTAACGATACCATAAAAAATCCTACTATAAAACCCAATACAAGCACAACCTATGTATTGAGTGGTACAAACGGATATTGCGATGCTTCTGATACTATAACCGTAAATGTTGGTATCACCCCTACCATAACACTTGGACCTGATCAGGATATTTGTATTGGGCAATCTGCTCAGCTTTCTGCCGGAGGCAGTACCGCTTCTTATGCATGGACTCCTTCGGGATCATTGAATAATCCCAATATTGCTAATCCTACCGCCACACCAACAAGCACAACAACCTATACGGTAAATGCTATAAGCAATATGGGATGCAGTGATACGGGAACGGTAACTATTACGGTAAATCCTTTACCTAGCGTTAATGCAGGTTTAGACGATATACTTTGCTATGGAGATCAAATGAATTTAACAGCACAGGGAACAGGTGTTAGTTATCAATGGGAACCTCCATCAGCTATTGTTTCCGATCCTAATCTTGCCGATATTGTAATTAAACCCAATGTTTCTACTGTTTTTACGGTAACGGCAACAGATGCAAATGGATGTCAAAATTCAGATGCCGTTTCCATAACTGTTATCCCTGCACCAGCTGTGTCTGCCGATTATGATACAAGCATTTTAAAAGGAGATATTGCCAATTTATTTGGTAGTGGTTCAGGTTCTATCAGCGATTGGATGTGGGAGCCGGGAGCCTACAATTCACAAAATATCGATGTTTCGCCCGAACAAACCACCATGTACTATCTTACCGTTACCGATTCAAACGGTTGTCAGTCTATGGATTCGGTGTTAGTCACTGTTTTAATAGAGGGCCAAGTATTTATTCCCAATGCCTTTACTCCTAACAACGATTCACATAATGACGAATTGTATGTTTTAAATAATGGACCGGTACAACTTAATTATTTTAGAATTTATAACCGTTGGGGACAATTGGTATTTGAAGGAACGGAAGTCGGTCAAGGATTTGGTTGGGATGGTACCTTTAAAAACAAAGAACAACCTGCAGGTGTTTATACCTGGGTCATCAGTATTACCTCAATTGTTGATGGTACGGTTAGTACCGATTCCGGTAATATTACTTTGATTAGATAAAATGACTGCACACAAAAAAAGGCTTGTTTTCACAAGCCTTTTTTTTATGGAATAAAATGAGTAATAATATTATAGGGTATCGGTAGTAGTTGAAAGACTATCTGTTACCGGTTCGGGTTCGGGTACTGCAGGTTTTTCACCAATATTGACCAGTTGACAGTCGTCCACTATTAAATCCATAATCAATGCCCTGCAATATCCTTTTACCGTAATTTCCTGTCCTTCGACCAAATCTTTTACTTTCTCTTGCTCAGATGCTTGAAAATTACATTTTACATTGTATATAATACCACCTTCCAGACTAACATAATATTCACCGGTAATTTCTTGTCCGACTTCAACAATATTTCCGCTAATATCGATAACCTGATTACCATATTTTGCATAAGCCGCATCAGCATCTTCATCAAAAGCGGCAAATAAGTCCGTTGATGTGATTTCGAAAGCCGCATCGGTGCCACTTACATTAATGCTGTCTTTGCTAAAATATCGATTAAACAAGAGGAAGAGCACAAGAATGGATAAAGCAATATTTAAAATGGAAAATCCCCATACTTTGGCACTGCTTTCGTGTTGTCCGTTGAAGTGTTTATTGAAATGCTCCTTTTTCATTACAAAAAAGTAGATCGCTTCGGCAATAGACAGCAGCAACACCGGCAGATAGTACACAATGGGTACAAAGAAAATTCGATTCAGGAATGCCGGGCCAAAGTTTAAATCGGCAGAAGCATCTTTCAAAATTTCTACCGTACCGGTTAGTAAGGCAACGAGTAGAGCTAAAAGAGCAGGAAAGATAATGTAAAAAGCACCTCTTACATATTGGCGCAGGTAAAATCGATGAATGCCGAAGATGCCCAAAATAAGTGCTAATAATCCGGCTGTTTTTTTGTTTTTCATTGCAAATTGATTTTTATTGTATGATACAAATCTAACTTTTTCGCTGAAATGAGCAAGCCTCATCCGTGATATTCTGTGATTTTGAACGCAGCTTTATTAAATTTGTGCGGATTCATACTTATTTGCCCTTATGAAAAAAATAACAAAACTGCTATCCGTTTGTTTACTATTATTTAGTATTGAAGCTAATGCACAAACCTGGGAATTGGGTGCTTTTGCAGGAGTATCCAATTATTTTGGCGATTTGGCTCCCATTGCTTTTGTAATGAAAGAAACACATTCGGCAGCCGGAGGATTTATCAGATATTATCCTTCAAAATTTTTATCGCTTCGCTTAGGGCTTACCTATGGAGTAATTTCAGGTACCGATGCCAATGCTTTGGATCCGCAATTGAAAGCCAGAAACTTAAGTTTTAAAAGCAATATACTGGATATGGCTTTGGTAGCCGAATATAATATCCTTGGCTACGATAATTATTTGCAACCTTTTACTCCGTATTTATTTGTTGGCATTAGTGGATTTCATTTCAATCCCAGAGCATCATACAAGGGCGAGTGGGTTTATCTTCAACCCTTAGGAACCGAAGGGCAAGGAACAAGTGCTTACCCTCAAAGGAAAAAATATCCTCTATACCAATTTAGCATCCCCATGGGTTTGGGCTTTCGTTTTGCTTTGGCAAATTTGGTGAATATGGGTGCCGAAATCGGTTTGAGAAAAACCTTTACGGATTATCTCGATGATGTAAGCACTACTTATGTTGATCAAATGATTTTAACCGGAGAAAACGGGGCATTGGCCAATGCATTATCGAATCGTTCAGGAGAGCTAAGTGGCAATCCGGTGATTCATGCCGATGGAGAACAAAGAGGTGATCCAAGCAATATGGATTGGTTTGGTTTTGCCGGGTTTACTTTTTCTTTTACCCTAACCGGGTTAAAAGGAGGTAAACATAATGGTTTCGGTTGCCCTGCTTCTTACTAATCTACTTTTTCTCATGGCTACTTTTGATACTTTAGCTGCATGACACCTGTTTTAATCTTATCTGTAATTCTTGCTTATTTTTTCCTGTTGATTATGGTTGGGTGGTGGACCGGTCGCAAAGCAGATAATCAAAGTTTTTTTATTGGTAATCGAAAATCACCCTGGTTTTTAGTCGCTTTCGGTATGATTGGTGCTTCTCTTTCGGGGGTCACTTTTATTTCTGTTCCCGGCTGGGTGGGTACCAATGCTTTTTCTTATTTGCAAATGGTGATGGGATATATGCTTGGTTATCTCGTGATTGCCCTAGTGCTTATGCCGGTGTACTATAAGCTGAAACTTACTTCAATTTATGCTTATCTGGATGAACGATTTGGGAAATATTCTTATAAAACAGGTGCCGTTTTTTTCCAAGTTTCAAGAGTAATTGGTGCCAGTTTCAGACTTTTTCTGGTTGCCGGTGTATTGCAATTATTTGTTTTCGATGCCTGGCATATTCCTTTTGCCCTTACCGTTATCATTACCATAGCATTAATCTGGGTATATACTTTTAGAGGTGGTATCAGAACTATTGTCTGGACTGATACCTTGCAAACCTTTTTTATGCTACTTGCTATGTTGCTTACCATAGTGCTTATGGCTAAAAATATGCACTATAACATTGGAGAACTATTTACTGCTGTAAAGGATAGTCCTTATAGCCGGGTTTTTTTCTGGGATTGGCACGATGGCCGCTTTTTTGTCAAACAATTACTCAGTGGGGCCTTCATCGCTATTGTTATGACAGGACTTGATCAGGATATGATGCAAAAAAATCTGAGTATTCGAAAATTGAAAGATGCACAGCGTAATATTTATTGGCAAATGGCGATGCATATGGTGGTAAATATTCTTTTTCTTGCTTTGGGTGCATTACTTTTTTTGTTTGCCACACATCAATATTCCATTATTTCAGGTAGCAATATACTGCCTGATGGAAATAATATTTTTCCTAATCAGACCTTACATGCTTTGGCTACACATGTAGGTCTCGACAGCGGAGAAACAACACAACATTTCCAGACGGATTATTTGTTTCCCATGCTAGCCCTTCGTTATCTGAGTCCAATTGTAGGTATTTTTTTTATTATCGGCTTGATTGCGGCTGCCTACTCCAGTGCCGACTCGGCCCTAACTGCCCTGACTACTTCTTTTTGTGTCGATTTTCTTGGAATAAGTGAACATCAGGCCGGTATAAAAACCCGTTTTAAAGTTCATTTGGGTTTTTCCCTTTTGCTTTTACTTACCGTACTTTCATTCCGCCTGATTGGCAACCGCTCGGTTATCGATCAGTTGTTCCGGGTGGCCGGTTATACCTATGGCCCTTTATTGGGTTTGTATTCTTTTGGCATGATGACCAAAAGAATAGTAAGGGATAAAGCCGTTCCCTTTATCGCCTTAACAGCACCTCTGCTTACTTATTTGTTTTATCGCTATTCAGCTGAAATTTTTCAACTAATTTGTCGTTTGTTAGCAATTAATTATGAAACAACTTTGAAAGGATATAGCATTAGCTATGAATTGCTTATTTTGAACGGAATAATTACATTCATAGGATTATTGATTTTTTCGAAAAAAACACCTTTTAATGAATCCATCAAAATTTAATAAAAAAGCACTTTTTAAACCCAAAACATGGGTAGAAATAAAAGCTGATTCATCATGGCGGATGTTTAAGATAATGTCAGAATTTGTAGAAGGATTTGAACGGCTCGATAAAATTGGACCATGTGTTTCCATATTTGGTTCGGCACGAACCCAACCCAATCATCCATACTATAAAAAAGCAGCTGATTTAGCCTCCATGCTGGTAAAAGACGGTTACGGTATTATTACCGGTGGTGGTCCCGGAATTATGGAAGCAGCTAATTTGGGAGCCCGTTCTGCCAATGGAAAATCGGTGGGTTTAAATATAGACCTACCACACGAACAAAATCCAAATCCTTATATTGATTCAGATAAAAATTTCAATTTTAACTACTTTTTTGTACGAAAAGTAATGTTTGTAAAATATGCGCAGGCTTTTGTGGTTCTGCCGGGAGGCTTTGGCACATTAGACGAACTTTTTGAATCGGTTACCCTGGTTCAAACTCAAAAAATTGACCGGATTCCTATTATTCTGATGGGGACCGAATATTGGGCTGGTTTGATTGATTGGATTAAAAAAACACTCCTTGAAGCAAACAATGTTAATCCGGAAGATATTGATTTATTGAAGGTAATTGACGACCCCCAGGCTATCGTGCAATGTATTAATGATTTTTATGCAACTTCAACCCTTCGTCCGAATTTTTAAATTTCCTTACATTGCTTTTTTTCTTTGTTTTCTTATTACAAATAATTTAATAAGTCAAACAGAAAATATCTACCCATCGTTTCCATTTCCAATGGATATTCATCCGAAACTATCGGGTAATTTTGGTGAAATACGCTATAATCATTTTCACTCGGGTATCGATATTTCTACTTTTAATAAAACTGGTATTCCGGTGCATTCGGTAGAAGCAGGTTTTGTTTCGCGCATTCGTATTTCTCCATTCGGATACGGCAGGGCTGTTTATATCAGTCATCCCGATGGATTTACTACGGTTTATGCACATTTATCGGCTTTCAATGTTGAATTGCAAAAATTTATTAATGGCATACAAAAGCATTTGCATTCCTACGAAGTAGATATCTATCCGGAACCTGGAAAATTTTCTGTGGAAAAAGGAGAAATTATTGCTTATTCGGGCAATAGTGGTTCTTCAAGCGGCCCTCATTTGCATTTTGAAGTTAGAGAGAGCAAAACAGAGTATCCCGTTAATCCTTTGCTATTTCATCTGCCCATTCAGGATAAGACAGCACCAAAAGCCAGTAAAATTTACTTTTATCAGGCCGATGCCCTATGGCGTG
This sequence comes from Bacteroidota bacterium, assembly GCA_024276745.1. Taxonomy (GTDB): domain Bacteria; phylum Bacteroidota; class Bacteroidia; order Chitinophagales; family S012-47; genus JAJRWN01. The sequence goes on along the minus strand of JAJRWN010000056.1, from coordinate 3,418 downwards.
GTGCAATCAAAACAGCCTCTTTATTACCTGATGCTAAAACGGCTTCATACAAAACCAAAACGATTATCAATTTGCCGGAAGGCAATATTGCCGTGGGTTTAGCTGCTTTTGACCAATTATACCCGGGAGGAAACCACAATGGTATTTATGAAATCATTATGGACACCAATCATCAGGAAGCCTATCATTTTCGAATGAATCGATTTTCGTTTGATGATAATTATTTTGTGAATGCCCATATCGATTACAGGCAACGATTAATGAGCGGTAAGAAAATTATGTTGTGTTACCGGCAACCCGGTGATATGGCACCCTATTACCCTAAGCGGTCGTTGGATGGAAGTATTAGAATAAAAGCAGGAAAAAAGACCGATTTGCATATTCAATTAATGGATATTGACGGCAATAAATGCGATATATATTTAAGCATACTAGGAGAGGCTAAGGAAAGCCCTGGCAACAGACCCAGGTTTTTCCCCTATAATAAGGCACTAAAGTTTCAAACAACCGGTATTGAAGTTCATATTCCTGCTCTTGCACTATACAGTAGCGCACCCATAGCATTTGAAGAAAAGGAAACTGTGGCAGGAGCTGTTTCAAAAGTATATCGTATTGGTTCTTTTTATATTCCGGTACAGCATTATTTCGATATTATTTTTAAAAACCCCAATATTCCGGATTCATTAAAAGACAAAACCTTGTTAATCAGAATAGATCATAAAAACCGGAGAATCGCATCACTTGGAAAATGGTCAAATGGAAATTTTTATGCTTCTTCAAGAGCATTCGGTACTTTTTATCTGGCCTATGATCGAAAAGCCCCAATGATTAAACCCCTTACAATTGGGCATGGGTCAGGATATGTTTACCAATTTAAATTAAGAGATAATCTTGCCGGTGTACATTTGTACGAGGCCCGTCTGGACGGCCAATGGATACTGGCTGCCTATTCGGGAAGATTGCATACTCTGTCATGTTTAATTGACGGCTTGGCAGACGATAAGGAACATATCCTGAAAATAATTGTTAAGGATTATGTGGGAAATCAAAATATATATCAACAAAGCATAAAAAAACATAAATAATGATCACATTAAAGGCTGGAGATAAAGCTCCTGAATTTTCCGGTATCGACCAAAATGCTAATAAAATTTCATTATCTGATTTTATAGGGAAAAAGGTAATCCTTTATTTTTATCCGAAAGACAATACACCCGGATGTACTAAAGAAGCCTGTAATTTGCGCGACAATTATATGGACTTGCTTTCGAAGGGTTTTATAGTGCTTGGTGTAAGTGCCGACAACGAACAATCACATCAAAAATTTATTGAAAAATTTGACTTGCCTTTCCCTTTAATAGCCGATACGGATAAGGCCATTATTGAGTCCTACGGAGTTTGGGGCGAGAAGAATATGTATGGCCGGAAATACATGTCGATATTCAGAACAACCTTTATTATTAACGAAAGCGGAAACATAGAAAAAGTATTTAAAAAAGTAGATACATCAAACCATACCGAACAAATACTGAAAGCACTTGAAAGTGCTTAATTAATTCTTAGCCCATAAAACCAACTATTATGAAATCATCGAGATCTTTAATTAGCGGACTGATTGTACTGGCGGTATTCTTTTTAGCCATACAGCCCGAATTATTTACCTACCATGCCGGTGCACCTTCGAATATTGCCAATGGCGGATATACCGGAGGAACAATGGAAAGTGGCCGATTGTGTACGGCATGCCATGCCGGAACAGCTCAATATCGCGATCAACTAATCAGCAGCAATGTGCCTGCTGATGGATATATACCGGGAGTAAGCTATTCTATAACGGTACATATCCATGAGCCTGGTATTACCCGTTTTGGATTTGAAGCATCTCCTCAGGATAATACCGGAGCAGCAGCCGGAACCCTTACCCCCCTTGACCTTAATACCCAGTTGAGTACCAATACAAATTATATTACGCATACGGCATTGAGTATCGATCAGGTAGATAGTAATACATGGACCTTCGACTGGATGGCACCCATACCCTCCGGTACAGGTAGGGTTGATTTTTTTGTAGCCGTTAATGTGACCAATCATGACGGTACAAACAATGGTGACCAAATTTATTTTGATACGGTAAGCATACAAGAAAAAGTTGCTATAGGCATTAATAATCCGGTTTTGACACTTGATGAAATAGCGGTTTATCCCGGCATAACCAGTGATTTTGTTTATATCAATACCCAAGTTCAAAACACAGAATTGCTAGGCGGCCTGTATAATCTAAACGGGCAAAAGGTTTTGCCTGACCATCCATTGAGTTATACACAAAACAAACTCGATTTAAGCAATCTGCCTGCCGGAGTTTATTTACTTGATCTTCGCTTGAAGAATACACACCGAACGATTAAATTACTGAAGCGCTAATGCCGGATTGATTATTTTAGCCTGTCGGACATGGCTAAAAGTAAAAACAAATATTATGTTGTTTGGGCAGGTCACGAGACCGGGATATTTAATTCCTGGGCAAAGTGCCAGTTACAAATTAAAGGCTATCGTGGAGCTCAATTTAAGGGCTACGAAAATCTGGATGAAGCAAAAAGGGCTTTTGAATCCGATTATCAACAGGCTGTTTCAAAAGCAAGAAAACCTAAGCTCCGGGCACCTGAACAGCTCGAAGGTCTGGCAGTAGATGCCGCTTGTGACGGTAGCCCCGGTAATATGGAATACCGGGGGGTTTATTTGCCCGAGGCAGTTCAAATATTTCATGTAGGCCCTGTTGAAATGGGCAATAACAATATTGGTGAGTTTTTGGCTATTGTTCATGCTTTGGCCTGGCAAAAAGAAAATAAACTTAATTTGGATATATATTCTGATTCGAGAACGGCCATTTCCTGGGTCCGGCATCAATGGATTCGATCAAAACTTCCGCACAATAAGCAAACTCAAAAAGTATGGCAAATGGCAAACCGGGCTTTAAACTGGCTGAAACAAAATCCATATCAATCGAAAATTATAAAATGGCCTACAAAAGACTGGGGTGAAATACCGGCTGATTTTGGTAGAAAATAATTAATTTTCCTACTTATTTATCATGCTGATAAGTGCTTTATTAAACTAAAACCTATGAATTTTAGAAAACTGGTAGAGAAAGCAAAAACATCGAAAGCACGATTGTTTGTATTGACTATGGTTACCCGGAGAATCATTCCATTTAACCGTCCACACAAAATTTCTATCACGAAATTAAGCGACCACAATATTGAAACATTTTTACCCTATAGAAAAAGAAATTTCAACCATTTGCGAGGTTTACACGCATGTGCTTTGGCTACTTTGGCCGAGTTTACAGGAGGTTTTTTGTTGCTTACAAGGCTGGGCAATGTAAAGTAAAGGATAATTATGAAGAAACTTGAAATGGAAT
>JAJRWN010000055.1 GCA_024276745.1 Bacteroidota bacterium | reverse complement strand
TAAATTATTCCGGTCAAATATGCCTCAGGAAAACTCATTGAAAATCAGCTTGTATTTACATGTTATTTTCCTGTGGAAACAGTGCTGGTTTTCACACGTTTTCAAAAGCTGTGTTTGTCTCATTACCGCTGAGCCTATACAATACATTCAAATTCACCGGCTTGAACAGAGTGCCTATTCCTGAACTTAATTCTTCTTCCTGAATTATATTCCCATGTAGATCCACTATTTGTAATTTATATTTTCTGAAGTTCTTATCCTCAATACTTATGAGCAGCTTATCGGAAGTCTGACGAATGTTTATATCAATACTCTTCAAAATATATTCATCTATCCCTGTTGTTTCTTCCAAACGATGAATACCACCTTTATTAGAAGCAATAATCGGATATTCACCTGCCCATGCCACCAACATTCTTATTGTATTGTATACTTCATCAGGTACTTCATGATAATTCCATGTCACTCCTCCGTCTGTTGTTTCAACTATTTTTCCCCAACTACCCACTGCCATGCCATGCTTTTCATTTCTAAAAGATATATCTGACAAACCAAAAACTGGTTCATGCTCCTGATCTAATATCACTTCCCAATGTTGCCCCCTATCGTATGTTTTCCATATTATATCTTTTGCAAAGTCTCCTTGCCCCGTATCTTGGCTACCACAAGCATAACCTAAAGTATCATTTACAAAAAAAACATCATTTATTTCTTTTAGGCTTTCACCTTCCGGCGGTTTTTCACCTGTATTATACAAACTCCATTCATCATTTTCAATATTATATTTTAAGAATTCATGGTCGTTTCTATACCATTTAAGTACGGCAATATTATTAGAATCAATAAAAAACAATGGCCCGCCCGCTAATTTCGGTTTATCTATATCAATAATCTTAAATGTCTCCCAATTGTCATCTGTTAATACTAATTTGTACATTGCTATACCCGCGCCTATGTTTTTATCATACATTTTAATATCAAAGAAAATATTTCCAGCTTTATTTAATATTGAATCCCCGAACAAAATTCTCTTAAATGTTTTGCCGCCATCCGTACTTTTCTCGAGGATAGCCCTGCGAAGATAGGTCATATATAAATTCATGGAATCAAGAGCATAGCATTGAAAAACCTCATAAACAGAATCTTTCTGCGCCAAGTGGTCATTTCTGTAATGTGGATGCCAGCTATTACCCTGATCTGTTGATCTATAAATAATTGTAAACCCGACACTATCTGCAAAAGCATAGCAATTCGTGCTGTCTGTGCATTGTAATGTCGGAATTACTTCATAAATGGCATAGTGTTTTTGAACCCATTCTTTTTCCGCAGATAGACTTGCCGGAATTAGTAGTAATATTAATAAGATTAGTTTCACTATACTTCCATTTTTGATTGAAAAATAAATACCCTATCACACTTCAACAAGCACTGTGTGACAGGGCAAAATTACAAAATAATTACCTGACTATCAGAAATTTACTGGTTCCTAATTTTATACCATCCGATATCACGCTGCATATATACGTACCGCTCGGCAGATCAGATATATCAATATTTAGCGTTTCATCAGAACCACCTAAGTCAAATTCTACTGATTTATTAATCTCACCCAGGATATTGTGAATATTTACTGTAATATTATCTAATTTAGACTTTGCAATAACAAGTTGCAGAAGCGTATTTGTGTTCTGAGTTTTGTACATAAACATAATATCTTTCGTTTTATTATCTTTGATACCCCTGTCTTCATATTGAGCTTGCTTCAAAGTCGAATATACTATATCATTTAAATCTATATCAATTGATATGTCAACGAAAATATCACAATTTTTGTCAACACATCCATCATGTAAGTGATCAGCATTAAGCGGAGGGGGAGGCAATGCGGCATCCTGGGAACAATTGAACGTGGAAGACCCGGGAGCAAATCCAATATCTGATACGGTGATTATTCCACCATTATTACATACTCTTAATTGCCTTGTACAACATTAGGACGTACAGGGCAAGTAAACATAGAACTCCTCTCCTTCAACCAGATTGCTGCAAGTCCAAGTCGACCAGCAGGAGTTTTGAATTACCCTCCAAATATCCACGCATTTAACTGCATCTCCAACTTGTGGTTCCCAATTAGCTTTGTTCGAAATGATGTCAGCAATAGCAGTTGCAAGGGCTTCCTGGAATACCGCCTCATCGGTATTAACGTTCAAACAAGGGCCATCAATTTCAACTAACGTCATTTGGACATCCTGATTGCCATCGGCTGTTTTTCGATGAACATAAGAAACCCAATATTCGCAGCCGTTAAGAGTAACAATAACTTTATCGGGAGGATCAGACCATAGATCCAACAGATTATCAGGCGTGCATGCTTCCGGTCTTTCTATTAGTTCAATGCGCTCGCAGAAAACATAATCGCTAATGATTTCACAGTAATCATCTGTGCTGCCATCTGCGAATAACCTCATAGCAATTTGTATAGTTGAACCGGCAGTAATGCAATTCGGAAGGCCGAAACCTGTTCCGCTCGGAGGCAATAGCGTTGAACTGAGCGGGAAATCAACTAAATCAGATAACAGTCCATAACTATCATAGACTCTATATGATAAGGAATAATGGGTATAGCAACTCTGATATTCATCCGGGATATCTAAGCTGGCAAGTACGGCACACTCCCCGGCGGGGCAGCTTGGATCATACTTATCAACAGTAAGAGTTAACCATTGGCTTGTTTCCAATTTCGGTGGGCAATCGCACATGTCACAGGTTAAAAAAACCGATCTTGTATCACAAACTTCTCCATCAACAATAATATCGTAAGTACAGTAGTGTCCGGTTAAAAAGCAGCCAAAAAGTGCGAATCGCTGATATTAGCTTCATTTTGGCCTAAATGGCGCTATTATGGATGCAATTTTATTAGCTTAGTACCCATTGCCAAGTCAGGTGTTACACCTGACTTG
>JAJRWN010000054.1 GCA_024276745.1 Bacteroidota bacterium | reverse complement strand
TTTAGAATAACAGGAGAAAAAAGAAAAGGCACAAAACTATTAATAAGTATTCCTCTGGAAAACATAAAAACAGAAAATTAATATGAAAATCCGCGTAGCACTATGCGATGATTTTAAAATTGTAAGAGAAGGCCTGAAACAAGTCATCAATAATATGCCTGATTTTGTGGTTAATGCAGAATTTGCCAGTGGCGAAGAACTAATTGATGCCATCAGACAACTGGATACAGATATTTTACTGCTAGATATCTCATTACCAGGAAGAAGTGGCTTAGATACACTGAAAGAAATAAAAATTTATAAAGCCTCATTACCCGTACTGATACTGAGCATGTTTCCCGAAGACCAATACGCCATTAGAATGCTACGGGCAGGAGCCTCAGGCTATCTGCACAAAGACAGTGCACCGGAAGAATTATTCAAAGCCATCAAAATTATTTTGGCAGGTAATCCTTATTATAGTGAAGAAATTGCCCAATTATTAGTCAGCAAGGCTTCGCCTAAAAATGAAAAATTACCACATGAAAAACTCTCTGACCGGGAATTTGAAGTTATGGTACTCATCGGAAAAGGCGTATCACCGGTTGATATTGCAAAAGTACTTTACCTCAGTATCAAAACAGTAAGCACCTACCGTACAAGAATTATGAATAAAATGGGCTTATCAAATAATGCCGAATTAATCAAATATCTGGTAAGCCACAAACTATTGGATAATTGACCGACACCCTCAACAGTATAATCCTACAAATTAATATGCCCTTGTCTTATTGCATGCCGCAAAGTATGCACCTAATTTAGCCATACGTTCTTAATAAGATGTTAAAGAAAAAAAGACGTTATTAATTCTGTCCCCCCCCTTCAGAATTAAATTTTGATAATCACCTTTATACGCTTTTGTTTACGTCTTTCAGAATCGGGACAACAAAAAAATATTTAATAATTCGGAGATGCCAACCGGTGGATGTTGTTCCGGTTTTTTTTATCCAATAATTCATCAGAAAGTTCTTACATGTAAATCAATCATCGTCCTATTGGTATTGCCCGATTATAGCCATACATTTGCAATCAGTTCAGGTTCTTTTTAATCAATAGCAATTATTTTAGAATGATCTGATACGGCAATTACCCTTCATGAAAAGCAAGGACTTATCAAGTTTAAAACTGTATCGGAGTAAGGTAAAATTTCCGGGATTTCTGAGATAATACTCAAAGAAATCCCGGGATTTTCAAAATAAATTAATTCATATTTTTTAAATTAATTCATATTTTTTAAATACAGGAATATTCCTACACATCAAAACACAAATTCTTACAATTGGAATGTAATTTTAAATATATCATTGCATTTAAATCTGATAAAAATATACAATTAAATGAATTTCAATCGTTATTGAGCATTAATTATTCAAAATTCGCTATTGTACGATCCCCCACCAAAAGAAAGCGAAAAAGAAAGTTTCAACAATTAATAGAGCAAAATGATAAGCGTAGTACTTTGTGATGATCATATGATTGTCAGAGCGGGATTAAAACAGATTATTCATCAATCGAGCGACATCAATGTCATTTGGGAATTTGAATCAGGAGAAGACTTATTGGCAAAGAGTAAAGAAATAATTGCCGATGTAATCCTGCTGGATATCAGTTTACCCGGAATCAACGGGTTAGACGTACTGAAAGAACTTCAACAAAATGGTATAAAAATACCTGTAATCATGCTCAGTATGTTTCCGGAAGAGCAATATGCCATACGCATGATGAAATTGGGTGCCTCGGGATACCTGCACAAAGACAGTCCTCCGGAAATGTTATTGGGTGCAATTAGAACCGTGTACAGAGGCAAATCATACTATAGCCCTGCAGTAACCAGAAAACTACTTGAACAAAAAGAAAAGAATCAGGGAAAACTTCCCCATGAAAGATTATCATCAAGAGAACACGAAGTATTGGAAATGATCGGCAAAGGCATATCTCCAACAGATATCGCAAAAGCGCTCAATTTGAGTATAAAAACGGTAAGTACCTATCGCACTAGAATACTGGATAAAATGGAAATGAGCAGCAATGCAGAGGTTATTAAATACATGATAGAAAACAACTTATTGCTTGTTTAAGCTTCGATTTTACTTGTAGTCCTTTTCTTACAAGTAATGGGGTTCAATCTTACATAAAAACAAAATCTAATTAGTTAAATTTGCGTACATTACAAAGATTTTAATACTCATAAGTTCTTAAATTATTAACAAACATTTTCAACCCCCCTGGGATGTTCTTCCAATTAACTGGGTAGATTAATTGCATTACACGTCCTGGGGAACTTTTTCATTAGTGATGATTTAAAGGCATTCTATTACAGGATGCCTTTTTTGATATTTATTGTTGTGAAAAAAATTTTATTATCTTTCAATCGTTTGCACCATATATGTTTCACACAATAAGAACAGCTACCCTATTTTTCATACTTTTTTTTATTACTGCTGTAACAGCAATTTCTCAAGAAGTGCAATGGGCAAACGAATTACTGCGATACTCATCGCAATACGGGCAGAAAGCTTACGCTGCAAAACAAGTACTGGGTAAACCCAACAAATTGCCTGATGCAGGAGCAAGTCCGGTAGCATGGGCACCGGCAAAACCGGACAGCCGATTTCCGGAATATGTGCGAGTAAAATATAAAACGGCCATACATGTACAACAAATAGCCATTGCCGAAAATTTAAATCCCGGAGCAGTATATCAGGTTATTCTTTACGATACCAGAGGAAAACAGCATAAAGTATATGAAAATAAAGATCTTATAGTTCCGCTTACCCCCGGTTCCCGTGTCTTTCGAATTATGATAGACCGTACCGGATACATGGTTAACGAATTGAAACTGATATTACATCCGGCCGCAATTCCGGGTATGAATCAAATAGATGCCATAGGAATAGCAGATAGTCAAATTCCGGTTCATGCAAAAATCAACCTGGTTGAAGCAGAAGAATATACCGGAAAAGCAGAAAATCTGGGACCGGCCATCAATTCTGAAGCAGATGATATGCTACCCATCATATCGGCAGACGGGCAAAGCTTGTATTTTGGCCGGAAACTACACCCGGAAAACATTGGAGCCGATAAAGCAGATGATATCTGGTATTCAACACGTAATGAATCGGGTCAATGGACAAAAGCCATTAATCCCGGAGCCCCGCTGAACAATGAATATCATAACTACGTTGCAGCCGTATCGACCGATGGTAATCAATTGGTACTGGCCAATGAATACAGCAGGTTTGGTATTCCGGCACAAGGAGTTGCTATATCAACAAGAAGTATCAATGGCTGGAGTCAACCAAAAAATTTGCGCATAAAAAGTTTTTACAATCTTAATGAATTCAGTTGTTATCACATGGGGCCTCAAGGGCGTGTTTTATTGATGGCCATCGAACAGCATGATACTTATGGAGACATGGATATATATGTCAGTTTTAAAGAGGACGGTCTGAACTGGACAGAGCCATTAAATCTGGGGCCAAGCATTAATACAGCCGCTACCGAAGGAAGTGTGTTTTTAGCGGCAGACGGAAAAACGATTTATTTTTCCTCAGATGGTTTCAGCGGTTATGGCAGTTTTGATATGTATATGAGTCGCAGACTCGATGATACATGGACCAACTGGACCGAACCCATTAATCTTGGTCCGCAAATAAACAGCCGGCTGCGCGATTTTTATTATACTATTCCGGCTTCAGGCGATTATGCCTATTTTTCTTCTGATAAAAACTCTTATGGACGATCAGATATTTACCGGATTAAATTGCCCAGAGAAGTAAGACCGCTTCCTGTCACCCTACTTCATGCCAATATAACCGATGCCATTACGCATGAACCGATAGACGTGAATATTCATTTTGAAGGAAATGATACCGGATACCGGATGGATGATATAGACTTGGAAGACGGTCGTTTACAAGTTATCATCCCAAAACAAGCCAATCTGATTTTATCAGCCGATATTCCCGGCTATTTTCCAATTTTCGAACCGGTCAACCGTTTTAGTCCCATTCATGAAATACAGTTTATGGATTATAATGAGCATGATTTAATGGCAGAAATGGATAGGGAGCTTCGTCTTGAAATGACCGACTCCCTGGAATTAGTACTCAACGATAAATTGCAAGCCCAAAATCTTGATCAGATTCGTTTGGAATATCATATTGACAATAGTGAACAGGTAAACACTACCAATACCTATCTGCCGGTTCAGAATACCAATCCCGATTCCTTGAAAAATGCCATGCGCAAAGACGTTGAGCAAGAAATTATCAATGAAATTTTGGAGCAAGCCGAAAATGACAGAAATTATTCGGAAGTGATTAAAGACATAGAAGCCGTTCCTATACGGGCCGGTGAAATCATCAGAATTGACAACATATATTTCGATGCCAACAGGTGGTATCTGCGTCCTGAATCGGATGAATCGCTTGATAAGATTGTAGATTTTCTTGAAAAAAATCCAAATATTAAAGTAGAAATTGGAGGTCATACCAATAGCTTACCAAGCGATGATTTTTGCAATAAGCTATCAGAAAACAGAGCAAAACGTGTTGCCCGGTATATCATAGATCATGGTATTAAAGCAGAAAGAATCAGTTGGAAAGGATATGGTAAATCAGTACCCATAGCAGACAACCATACCAAAGCAGGCAGAAGAAAAAATCAAAGAGTGGAATTGAAAATCATCAGTATTCAATAATTATAAAAATCATTTTATTTATAAATTAACCGGGAATATTTACATTTGATTGTTCCACTCAGGCAAATATGAAACAAGATTCAGGTATTGAATTATTTGAGTTAATTCATTCGCTTAGCAAATCCGAAAAGCGATCAATCAATCTGCGTTTAAAAAATTCTTCCCAATCGGGCAATAGCAATTTGCATAATTTATTTACCTATTTATCAACCTCGAAAGAATATCGATATGACAAATTGAAACGTAATTACGCCAACAGCAATTTGATTAAGCATTATCCATCCACCAAATTCAAACTTACTGAAATCATATTGAATGAATTGGTTGAATCCCAGACCGGTAAACTTGCATCCGATAAAAACGAACAATATTTACGACATATAAGTTTTTTAATTGACCGAAACCTATTTCAAGCTGCCTGGAGATTAATATGCAGGGTAAAAAAACGTGCATACTATTTACAAGATTATGAAGTTTTAGGCCACGTGCTGTATTTCGAAAAGCTGGTATATCCACATATCTTTAAAAAATCGATGACTGATGCAGTTTCCAAAATTATAGAAGAAGAAAAAAATGCTTACGAAAATCAATGGATACATCAAAATTCATTTTCACTATTGCACTTGTTAATTACCCAAGGCATGGAACAATTTAGAATATCTAAGTTAAGCTTATTGCATCAATACGAAACCCGGGTATCCAAACAATTGAAAGAGTACCAGGATTTGAACCTCCACGATCAGGCTCAATTTTTTCTAATAGCATCCAGGGCTATGCTTAAACAATTTAATGGTCATCATGCCGAAGCAGGATTACAATTTTCAGAGGCATTTTTATTGGCCCGAAAACATCCCTTGTTCCTTCAAAAATATCCCATTGTTTTTTCCCGATTATATTATTTCTCAATACTAAATTATCTGTTGGCCAATAATCAGGATAATGCCAATAGATTATTTCAAGAAATGCAAAATATACCCTTAAATAGTGCGCTAAGCAGGTGGGTATATCATGAGATGCATATTTTATCGGAAGCATATATTGATTTATTTGGGCAAGAATTTGAAAAGCTGGATCCTATTCGAATAAAATACTTAAAAGAAAGGAAAAGCAAACAAAGCATATATTATGAGCGTCATTTTGCTTTTATCATGATGCTCAAATATTTAAAACTAAAACAGTATGGCAACGGTTTGTTTTGGTTGAACGAATTAAAGCAATCTCAAAAATCTGATTTTGCAAGCGATATTCATAAATTGCTACGGATATTTGAATTGATATTCCATTTTGAGCTAGGGAACTTAGGCAATATCAATTATTTATTAAGATCAACACAAAGACATCTGGCCAAAACAAAATCGATCTATCCATACGAAAGAATATTACACCGCTTTGCCACAGATATTATAAGAACCATTGGCAATAAACAATTTTATTATCATATTGATGTTACTAATCAAGAATTGGATAAATTAATGAAGCAATATCCAAACCAACCTTTTGGAATAGAACATATTATATTATGGATTAATCAATCACTACAGAATATACCGGCAGGATTCAGCAAATTAACTAAGGGCTAAGAAATTCTTTTCTTTTCTGAAATTCCTTGCAATACCAATTGATACGAATGATCGATCCACTTTTTCAGTAAATCAAGTTCATAACATGCATCGGTAATCCAGGTATTCCAGTGTTTCTTATTCATATGATATCCTGGTTCCACGAAAGCATATTCATCTCTTAGCCGCAAAGCTTCCTCCGGATCACATTTTAAGTTGATTGAATTCGGAAAAGTTAAACGAAGCAAACAAAAGATTTTTCCATATACTTTAAATACCACCACATCAGGTCCAAAAGGCATACTTTCGGTAACATGGTCTTTTTTCAAATTGTACTGACGGATGGTTTCAATATCAATACCCATAAATATAATAAGCCTGTATATCAGTAGTATTTTATTAAAAGTACTTAAAAGCCGGATGATAATTTAAAAATCCTTTATTTTAAAGTCTGAATTTAGCCTAATGCAAACAAGAATATATCCCAACATTACGAATCGAACAGAATGGAAGGAAAAGTATTACAAGGTAAGACATCAAAGTGAAACGCTATGCAAACCGCTAAAAACTGAAGATTATATTCCTCAGGTAGAAGAATTTGTAAGTCCGCCAAAATGGAACCTTGCCCATACCAGTTGGTTTTTCGAAACTTTTATTCTCAGTCCTTATTTAAACGGATATCAGGTATTTCATCCGGAATTCAGTTATTTATTCAATTCTTATTACCACCACGTAGGGCAGCGATGGACTCGAAAATCAAGAGGATTGCTATCGAGACCTGGCATTGACGCAATCATGGCCTACAGAAGTTATGTAGATAAGCACATGGAAACATGG
>JAJRWN010000053.1 GCA_024276745.1 Bacteroidota bacterium | reverse complement strand
GTATAAACGATCAAAAAATCAAAGAAGTGGCCAGTCTGGCCTTTGTACAGTTTATCGAGCCTGTCGATCCGCCCTCTGAAGCCGAAAACTACACAGGCAGAACTTTGCACCGGGCCAATATATTAAGTCCCGGATTTCCCGGAGGCCGCACTTATGACGGTAGCGGAGTAAAAGTTATGTTGCAAGATGACGGAATAATAGGTCCTCATATTGATTATGACAGCCGTATAGGCGCACAATATATTAGTTTCAACAATGGCTCTCATGGCGATCACATAGCAGGTACTATTCTTGGAGCAGGTAATCTTGATCCAAAGACGAAAGGCATGGCCCCCGGAGCCGAAATATATGTTTACGAAGCTGCACCGATTTATTCAGGTTTCGACAGTATTCCGGTTCACTATTTCAATCCCGGCATTGTTATCAGTTCCACGAGTTACAGCAACGGTTGCAATGCGGGATATACCAGTTTCTCGCACGACCTTGACCGTCAAATCAGGCTATATCCCGCTTTGATGCATGTATTCTCATCGGGGAATGCCGGAACCAGTAATTGTGGATATGGAGCCGGAGCAGGATGGGGAAATATAACGGGTGGCCATAAAATGGGTAAAAATGTCATTGCTACCGGTAATTTATCCGATACTGACATTTTATTAGCTTCAAGTTCGCGTGGACCGGCTTCAGACGGACGCATAAAACCTGATATTTGTGCAAAAGGATCTGATGTTTATTCAACCCAGCCTCCCAATACTTATGATTACAAAACCGGTACCTCCATGGCTTGCCCCGGTATTTCCGGATCTTTAGCTGCGCTTTACAGTGCCTACAAATCATTAAATTCCGGCAATAATCCTGACGGAGGCTTGATGAAAGCCCTTATCCTGAATACGGCCGATGATTTGGGTAATCCGGGACCTGATTTCAAATACGGGTGGGGCAGAATTAATAATTTAAGAGCCGTAAGGGTTTTGGAACAATATCATTATCTGAAAGATTCAATCTCTCAGGCGGCATTTAATCAGCATAGCCTGAATATTCCTGCCGGTATAAAACAAGCCCGCATCATGCTTTATTGGACAGACTTTGAAGCCGTAGCCAATGCAAGTGTCGCTTTAGTAAATGATCTCGGATTGCAGGTAGTTACTCCTGCCGGAGACACCATCAACCCATGGATACTCGATCCTACACCCAATGCATCCAATTTGAATAAACCGGCCGTTCGCGGAATCGACCATCTCAATAATGTGGAACAGGTTACTATTGATACACCGCTAACCGGAACCTACCAAGTATTGATTAACGGTTACCAGATACCGCAAGGACCGCAAAGCTATTATCTTGTCTATGAATGGGTCAACGACAGCATTACCGTAACCTATCCGGTCGGTGGCGAATCCCTGGTACCGGGCGAAACAGAAAAAATCCGTTGGGATGCTTATGGCAATACCGGAAATTTTAATATTGACTATTCGACCGATGGAGGATTGAATTGGTATAATGCCGGTTCCACTTTAATCAGTACACATCGATATTTTAATTGGCTGGTTCCTGACAGTCTCACAGGAGAGGCATTAATAAAAGTAAGTAGAGGAGCGCAGTTCGATATCAGTGATGCCACTTTTTCCATCATGGATGTTCCTAATAACCTGCAAATTTCATCGGTCTGTCCCGATTCTACTTTCCTGCAATGGGATTCATTATCAACGGCAAACGGATATATTGTTTATCAACTTGGCAGCAATTATATGGATTCAGTGGCATTTACCACCCAAAACCATATTGTACTACACGGTGTCAACAGTGCGTCAACAGCATGGTTTTCGATAGCCGCTACAGGTCCGTATAATGCCACCGGACGCAGGGCCATAGCAATAGAAAAATCACCCGGTGTTTTTAATTGCCCTACACCAAACGATCTGGCAGTTGTGATAAACGCTCCGGGAAATATTTATTTGCCGGATTGTCTTGTTCAGGATTCTGTAAAAATTGATTATAATATTGAAAATTCTGCTTCCAATAATCTGAACGGACCTTTTTATATCCAATGGACACTGGACGGAAATACGATAGCCAATACCACTATTAACGGAGCCCTGCCGGTCGGTGGATCAAACAATAATTTTATATACCTCAATATCTCCGGACTCAATACCGGAACACACAAAATAAAAATGATTACAAATTATTCGGGCGATACCGATCCTACCAACAATGCAGACTCGATCCTTATTGAAATTTATCCAGGTATCAGCATAACACCACCTTATACCGAAGATTTTGAATCATTTAATGTGTGCAATACGGCCAGCAATTGCGAACAAGGAAGCTGTACATTGATGAACGGATGGAAAAATTTGCCAAACGGAGCATGGGATAATATTGATTTCAGAACAGATAATGGCGGTACACCTTCTCTGAACACAGGTCCGTCTATCGATCATAATCCGGGAAACGGCTTAGGGAAATACCTTTATACCGAATCATCGGTATGTTTCGAACGCGAGGCTGCATTAATGATGCCTTGCATTGACCTGACCAATACATCAAAACCAAAATTAAGTTTTTGGTATTATATGTATGGATTGTCGATGGGTTCATTGCATATCGATATCTTGCAAGACATGCATTGGCAAAATGATATATTTGTACGTACAGGAAATCAAGGCAATTCATGGAGAAACGATACCCTTGATCTTAGTGCTTATACCGGAAAAGTTATTGGTATCCGCTTTAGAGGAATTACCGGGCCAAGCTATACTAGCGATATCACAATAGACGATATTCATTTATTAGATATGGCAGCACCATTGGCCTCATTCTCTGCTTCTCCAGACCCGGGATGCAAAGATTCGAGCATAGTATTTACCAGTAATTCCAGCGGAACCATAAACTCATGGTCATGGGATTTTGGAACAGATGCCAGCCCTGCCACTGCCAATAGCTCCGGGCCGCATACGGTGGTTTATTCCTCTAGCGGATATAAAACCATTACCCTAAATCTGGCCGGACCTTTAGGCAACAGCGTTAAAGTAGATTCAATTTATGTGAATGAGGCTCCCATAGCCGAATATAGTTTTACCACCAATCATTTATCCGTTACTTTTAGTGACTTATCGAGCCATGCAAACTCATGGTATTGGGATTTTGGTGATGGAAATCATACCATTTTCGAAAATCCGATTTATACCTATGCCAATGGTGGTATTTATCAGGTAAGCTTAACTGCATCTAATTTGTGTGGGGTCGATTCTATCATTTATTCTGTTGCCGTTTGGCCATTGGGTTTATTTAGTCCAGGCATTTATGCGGCATCCCTGTATCCAAATCCTTCCGATGGTTGGATACATCTATCCGGTAATGCCTTGAACACTTCTTCAATTCAATGTAAGCTATTCAATTTGACCGGTCAACAAATGTGGAGTAAAAAAATAGGGGTTGAAGCTAATCACTTTTCTGCCGATCTCGATGTAAAAGGATTGTCCGCTGGCATATACATCCTCGAATTACTGAATCAAGGTGAACGGTTAAGAATGAAGTTAACTATTCAATAATAAATTGCCTGATCTTTTCTTAAAAGAGCAACTGTCAATAGCTGCATTTTTTATAGAATATTGGAATTATTTATCGACAATTATTTGCTTAAAAATAATCTTATTATATTGTCTTTCTGTATTTTATAAAATATCTACATAAATATAACCTATACTTCAGCCCGACAAATTTGAATATTTGTATTTTATTTTTGAATATATAGGGGAGATATTTGTAATCGTCAAGAAATTTTTATCCCCTAAAACGAAAATCATGATGATAGCTCACACCCATCCGGAACCTTTCAAGAAAGCTGCACAAATTATGGATTTGAGAAAGATTCATTTGTTTAAGAAATTCGAATACAAATACAGCAAATCGGTTCATTCGGTAATTTTAAAACTTACCGGTAAACGCGAAATAGCAAAAGCATTAAGTAAGCGGGTTTTCAGAATGGCTTATTTAGATTTCGATCAGTTGAATGATCAATCGACATTTTGTATATGGATACACCGAAAGGCAGCTACAATGAGCTTAAAATACATACAATAACATTTTAAACATACCCTCTATTTATTAAATACCCTTAATCTACCCAGTTAAAAACCGGTTTCCAAAAACCGGTTTTTGCTATTTAGAGCAATTCATTGAGTTTTAATAAAATCCAATTCTTATCAGCAAGATGCCGCGCTTGATTAATTTGCGATTGCAATTTCAATAGTCCTTCCCGGTCGCCAGGCATTAAACGATACAGTTTTTGTACAAATTTTATGAGGTTCAGGTAGTTTCTTCTATGATTTTCAGAAAGATTTTTTTTCCTTCTCAGATAAACTTTAAAACTATCGGCCAGGGATTCGAAAGCATCTAACTCATCTAACTCGTAATAAGTTTTCAGCAGCATGGCTTTTGAATCGAGTGAATAAAAGATATCCTGATACTCCACCTCACGAAGCATTTTAATAACCTGATTATATTTTTCCCGGTAGAAATAATATTTGGCCAAATTATAGGTAAAAGCATTTTCCTGATAATCAAGCGGAAGGGCATTTTTATATTCTTTCAAAAATTCTTTTACCCATTTAAATTCGCCCAAACGAAGCCCTACAACGGTGATATTCTTATAATACCATGGTGAAAGTACCCCTTGTTTGAAGATAATGGATTTTTGCAGAGCTGTTTTGTAGAGATCAAAAATTTCGTTCAAATATTTATTATCGCCTTCGTTGATACGGCCTACACAGTAGTTCATAGCAAAATTATAAATAATTAGTGCTTCGGCTGCCGGAAATCTTTTAGTATGTTCATTGATTAAATATTTCAGCTTAAAATAATTTTCTTCATTCTCCGGATTTTCAAAAGTGTTCAAAATCTGATAATAAATACCGATGGCAGGAATATGTTCATATCCATTCTCACGCACATGAAGCATAATTTCTTTGATCAGCAATAATTGATAATCGGCCTGCATAACATTCACATAGTTCAGCATATGACAGGCATAACGCAGCTTGTTTACAATATACATAACATCAAGTGCGTCCATGGTGTTTTGCAAATTCGGTTCTATGCTTCTCGACATATTTTCTTCAAGAAAACTATTCTTTTCAGCTTCCAGAATATAGTGATTCCGGTAAAATTCGGTATCCCGGTATGGATGTATATGTTGCAATACATCCATTTTCTTCATCGTTTTTTCAAAAAGTTTCACCAAATGCCGTTCGCGATAATTCTTCAATAAAATCATTTGCTGGTCAATCGGATTCTTTTCAAAAACCTGATAAGCCATAAATAATTTAAGTTGTTTGAGTAAATCGGAGAATAAATGCCTGAGCTTTAAATCATCGTAATTTTCATCAGGATAAAGTCTTTTATATAAGCCTGCCTTATCTTTGAATTTTCTTTTACCGTTGAAATAAGACGACAGCTCATCAGAAAGCTTTACTAAATTTTTATTTGTGTTGAAAAAAGGAGACTTAATGAAACGTCTGAATTGAGAAAACTCTGTCGGTTTGAATGAAGCATATACTTGAAAAAGCGTGGTTTTTTCCATAGAATTTATAAATTAATAGACAAAAGCACATTTTACAATTATGCTTTTATATTGATTATCAATATGTTTTATTATCTTTAAGCTTATAAAGCTAATCTTTTTTACTGACAAAACAGATATAATGTTCTTGTTTTTAGTAATGAAACACTGAATTTTTGTAAACGATAAAAAAGGTTGCCTAATAAGCATGGACAAAAAAAGCTAACCTTAAACACAGGAATTATGGCCACGGGAAAAAGATTTTATATGAAGATGATGACCAAACAAACATCGCAATGGTTGAAGCATTTAATGATTACCCTTATTTCGCTTTTACTTATGTACAACAGTGCTTCAGCACAATTGCAATTACTGCCGGACTGGACCTCTACAAATGAAGATGTTAGTGTGACAATAGATGTACTCTTAAACGATATTGCACCGGGTACTCAGATTGATACACAGTCGTTAAAAATCATTGTAGAGCCGGGCTTAGGAAGCGAACAGATACTTCCGAAAGCAATGGTTTTGTATAGTCCCTTGTTAAATGTAAGTGGAATTGATTCCTTTATGTACAAAGTTTGTGATACAGGTGCCAAAAAGGAATGCGACAGCACTTGGGTTCACGTGTTCATCAAAAGTGTTAACGATCCCCCGGTAGCCGTTGATGATCACATTATTACAGGAATCAATCTGCCCGTTCCCATCATGCCGTTAAGCAACGACTTTGATGTGGATGGGGGCATTGATTCGGGTTCGTTGAAAATCATCAAATCGCCCCAACACGGTCATCCGTCTTTTTCTTCCTCCCTGCATCTGATTACCTATACACCTGATAATAATTATGTCGGTATGGATACCATAAAATATGGTATCAGCGACATTATCAATGCCAGTTTAAAAGATACCGGCATTATTATCATATCGGTAATCGATACCTGCAACCAAGCGGTTTGTGTATGGCCCGGTGATGCCAATAACAATGGACTGGTAAACAATTTAGACCTCCTATATATTGGTTTGGCCTATGGGAAATCAGGCGCTCCCCGGAATGCTGCAGGAACCGGTTATTCAGGACAATTTGCATCAAACTGGATAAATATTACGCCAAAACAGTCTAGTATTAATTTTAAATATGCCGATTCGGACGGATCGGGAACAGTAGATGCTGACGACACCATGGCCATTACCACCAATTATAATCAAACGCATAATAAAACGGATAAAATAGAAACAAACAACCCACCTATCTGGTTAGAAATCATGGATGATACGGTACAGGCAGGCGACACCGTTCATGCCAGTATTTTACTCGGTAACGATACGGCCGTACTTCAACAATTATATGGCTACGCCTTAAGTATCGGTTACGATAATAAATATATCGACAGTGGAAGTGTACAAGCCAATTATAGCGGCAACTGGATAGCCCCTTCCAGTGATTTTCTTTCTTTAGAACAAGATTTTTATTCTTCCGGTAATACCGATATTGCTTTTACACGCACCAACCAGCAAGGAATGAGCGGATACGGGCTGATTGCGAATATTAGTTTTATTATCGATAATATTGACGGAAAACTTTTTCAGACAGAAGTTTTAAGAATAGATTTAAACAATGTTTACATCATTAATGAAGAAGGTAATATTATTGAAATCAATTCAGGCAGCGATTCGCTTATTGTAAAATATACTCAAAATGGTTTGAATGATCCGGCTGATGACAACGAACATTTATTAATCTACCCGAACCCCGCCAACGACTATCTGCAAATAGCCGTTGAGCATGGCTACCAGGTGTTGTATTATCAATTGAGCAATGCGTTGGGTCAAACCCTGGTATTCGACAACCGGGAAAATACTCAAAACAAATTTACGATTGACGTTCATGATTTAGCAAACGGAATGTATCTATTGCAAATTAATACTCAGTTTGGAATTATGAATAAACAAATACTCATAAGCAGATAATAGCCACCCTTATTAGTAGTCAATAAACAGCCTTTGTGCATGCACAAAGGCTGTTTTAGTATATCTAAAAGTTAAAAATAAAGCCGTATATTTATTCATCAAATGATTTGGAATAAGACATATAGTATCCTTTTAATCATTTTGATTACTGCTTTAACGGGTTGCAAGAAAGTAGAAACACCCCAGACGAACAAACCCGATCATTTGGCATACATAGAACTGTTTGATACCATCAATAATCCTTTTTATGAAAAAATAGGGGCAAATCCAGAAATAGACCCACAATCAGACGGATATATCAGTCGATTGCTGGAAGCAGATCAGGCACAGGGTTTTTTTATCGCACAAAAAAAATGGACCGTACCGGTTTACTTTGCCGGGGCATCCACACCATTACAAGACGTAAAATTAACCGTAAGCTGGGCTCCCTATAAATGGCTTAAAAAGGTACCAATACCCGAATATGCCGCTCCTGATCCGGAAGGGGATGCCGAAATGACCATTGTGGACATCGTGAACGCTTGTATGTATGATTTTTGGCAAGCCCACAACACCAGATCAGGCTGGAAAGCATCATGGGCTAATGCTCTTCCTATTGGCAGCAATGGCATTTTCCCAATAGGTATGTCGTGTCGTGGAGCCGGATTTGCCTTGCTCGAAGGAGTAATCTGGCCTCATGAAATCATCAAGGGTAGTATCAATCATG
>JAJRWN010000052.1 GCA_024276745.1 Bacteroidota bacterium | reverse complement strand
TGACGTACCAATCCGCCATATTGCCATTGTGAATAGACGATATCAGGATCTTCGGGGTCAATCTGTGTTTGAAAACCATCACCGAAAACAGTATTATACCAATCGGCATTGGTAATACCGGAACTGTTTATCGTTCGCGAAGGACCTCCCAAAGTAGCATTATCCTGAGTACCTCCGTAAACATGATAAAACGGAAAATCATTATCGGTGGCTACTTTATAAAATTGGGTAATGGGCAGATTGGCTTTAAACTGCCAGGTTTTTGCATTGTCCCATGTTTCATAAACTCCTCCATCACAGCCCATGATAAAATGACTGGTATGAGAAGGATCAATCCACATACAATGATTATCAACATGTTTATTGGGCTCTCCAACCCCTTGGAAAGTTTTTCCTCCATCTTGGGTAAACATAGCCCATGTATTCATTGAATACACAATATCCTTGTTATAAGGATGGCAATAAATCTCTTGATAATAATTGCCGCTTGTATGGTAACTACTCATTTTTTCCCAGCTGGCACCACGATCAACGGAACGGTAAAACCCTGCCGTTTTCTCTGTACCGTCAATGATGGCATACACATAATCAGGATTAGCCGGTGAAATGGCCAGACCAATACGTCCTTTGTCACCACTTGGAATCCCGTTAGTCAATTTATCCCAGCTTTCACCGGCATTTGTCGATTTATAAATTGCCGATTCAGGACCACCACTTATGAATGTAAATACTTTACGTTCTCTTTGCCATGCCGATGCGTACAAAACCTGAGGATCTCTTGGATCCATTACAATGTCATTGACTCCGGTATATTCACTTATATCAAGTATTTTTTCCCAGCTGTTTCCACCATCAACAGATTTATAAAGTCCCCGGTCGCCACCTTCATTCCAAAGCGGACCTTGTGCCGCTACATAAATAATATCGCTGTTATCAGGATCAATCACAATTTTACCGATGTGTTCACTGTTTTTTAATCCCATATTTTTCCAGGTTTTTCCGTTGTCATCGCTGCGGTAAACACCATCTCCATAAGCGACCGACCTTTGACCGTTGTTTTCGCCTGTACCGACCCAGAGTGTATGAGAATTGGAAGGATCAAGGGTAATACATCCGATAGAATAAGAACCCTGATGATCAAATATGGGTTGGAAATCGGTACCATGGTTTATGGTTTTCCAAAGTCCCCCCGAAGCGGATGCAACATAATACTCGGCCGTATTATCAGGATTTACAGCTATGTCGGCCACACGCCCCGAGCTTAGTGCAGGACCAATACTTCTGAAAGATAGACCTGAAAGCAAACTGCTTTTTAAATAATAATCTGTTTGCTTTTGGTGGTTTTTTTTCTGTGCCCGTGCCGGTACTATCTCTATAATAATAAGAGCAAGCAAGCATGTAAGATATCGATACATTTTTATTGGCTATTTAGTTAAACGTTTAATTCAAGACACTCAAAATTAGCAATCTTTCATTCAAATCAAGGGCTATCTGCCAGCTTCATATTGTGGCGTTATATAAAATCAGGTATTGAAAAATACCGAGTACTCGGTATAAAGAATATACTATAATCAGTAATCTATACGACATAGATTTTGAAACTTTTATTATTTTCAACCATTAAATTCTTAACTAAATCATTTCACTTATGAAAAAATTCAAAGCCTTAATACTCCTTTTGTTTATCATGACAACATATATGCATGCCCAGACTTTTTCTATGGGTGCTAATTTTAATTTAAGCAAATATAATAAAGCCCCGTTAGCCGACTTATCGGCCATGGGATTTGGTGAATTACCTTCTTCTTATTCATTAAAAATGTATGCACCATTGGTGGCCGATCAGGGTATGTACGGGACTTGCGTAGGTTGGTCAACTTCTTATGCTGCCATGACTATAGCCTGGGCCAGATATCTGGGTGAAACAAGTACAGATAAAATTACCGCATCAGCTTTTGACCCTTATTTTACTTATTCTAAAATAAAATCTCCCGAGGATGAAAGCTGTCAGATGGGATCCAATATTTATGATGCCTTAACGGTATTCAGAAATGCAGGATGTAAAAAACTATTTTTAGGGAGCAGCGATTGTGGATATAATGCCGATGAAACAGCCGTTTCGATGGCTAAAATGTACCGGATAAAATCATTTAATCGATTATTTGATTATCCCGAATCTTTTGTATGGGATAATTTCTTCAGTACCTCTTTAGATAAATCATCACCCATGAAAGAAGCACTGGCAGCAGGTCAACCCGTCATTATTGGTACATATCTTCCAAATTCAATTTTTAGTCTTACAGAATCAGGTATTTGGGAACCAACCGAAACTGAAAAACTGGATTTGGAAAGTGCTTGTAAAAATGCAGATGGTAACTTTAACGGACATGCCATGTGTGTGGTCGGTTATGATGATCAGGTAAACGGAGGTTCATTTGAAGTAATGAATTCATGGTCAACAGAATTTGGTGATGCCGGATTTTTCTGGATAAAATATGAAGATATGAACAGCATTTGTACCGATGCATGGACTTTTGAATTGTTTCATGATGCCTTACCTACTACCGGTTGCTTGACAGGAGATTGCGACAATGGTTGGGGTATCTACAAATTTGATAATGGAGATTCCTATGAAGGACATTGGAAAGATGAGGCATTTGACGGCTACGGAATATACAAATGGAGTGATGGATATTCTTATTCCGGTCAGTGGAAAGATAATTTACGCCATGGATTTGCAATGACCATTTATAATAATGCTCAATCATTCGGTTATTGGGAAAATGATAATTCAGTTTCTTATAGTGTTTCAAATGAAAATCCTAACAGTGGATGCATTAACGGAAATTGTGAAAACGGATTTGGTACCTATGTTTATGACAATGGTTCATACACCGGAACCTTTAAAAATGGTTATCGGGATGGATACGGTAACTATCTGTTCAATGATGGTTCAGCACTGGCATGCACCTGGGTAAATGGTGTAAAAGAGGGTTTTGGAAAAATCACTTTTACCGGTGGACAATCCCTGATTGTTGAGTTTAATGACAATTACGCCAATGGATATGGCCTGGTTTACCAAATTGGTGGCTATTACACCGGCCTTTGGCTTAATGGAGAATATGTCGATGAAGATGCTTTAGGTTTTGGGGGAAAGTCTATGTCTGAAGATGCATCAAAATTGGTATCAAATAAAAATAAACAAAGACCTGCATTAGGTACAGCTCCTACAGGTTGTATTTCAGGAGATTGTGAAAATGCTTATGGTAGCATTCAATACAACAATGGATCTTATACCGGATATTTTAAAGATGGATTCAGACATGGCTATGGCATTTATAGCTGGTCTGACGGAATAAAATATGAAGGTAACTGGGATAGAGGCCTTCAGGATGGAATGGGGAAAATGCTATGGCCAACAGGAGAATATTTCTTTGGAGAATACAGACGTGGAAACCGGGATGGTTATGGAATTGAAGTACATGAAGAATTCGTGGTAGCCGGTATTTGGGAAATGGATAATTATCAACCCGGTAAAGCCGTATTAGGATTTGGTAAAGACGAAATTGCAACACTTAACGTGAATGAAATTCCCATAGGTGGCTCAAACCCTGCAGGCGATCAAGCACAAGAAATAATTGCAGCTAAAAGTGTTCAATCAAGAAACTAAATCCGGGTGGACATGATGAAAAAGCTTCGCAAATTATGCGAAGCTTTTTCATCATTATACCGATTACCCGGTATATGGAAGATATACTATAATGATATCTTAGTAAACAGAATTGTATAATTTCATCATCATAATTTATATATTGCAGTTTATGAAACATTTGCGTCACTTACTCACCATGCTTATGCTTTTTAGCGCAACTACTTTTAAAGGCCAGCCTATAAAAGTAGGCAACGAAACCTATGCGCTAATCATTGGGATTGCCAAGTATCTTGAAATCGATAGTCTTCAATATGCCGATGATGATGCACTGGCACTATATGATTATTTCCGTTCTCCTGCCGGTGGAAATCTTGATGACGACCATGTGCATGTGCTCATTAATGAAGATGTCACAAACTTTAACATGATTGAAGAATTGAGATGGTTAAAAAGTCAATTACAAAGAGGTGATAATTGTTTTATTTATTTCTCAGGACACGGTGACAACGATGATGATACTTACGATAAATATGGTTTTTTGCTCACCTACGACACACCAAAAGGAGTGTATATGGCCGGTGCATTTAATATCGCCTACCTGCAATCCTATGTAAAAACATATTCGGCAATGGGAGCAAAAGTAGTATTGGTAACCGATGCATGCCATTCAGGCAACCTGGCAGGAAACAGCATAAACGGTACCGCCATAGCCGCTGCCGCTTTGGAACAACAATTTGGAGACGAAATTAAAATCTTATCATGCCAACCCAACGAATTCAGCTATGAAGATGAACAATGGGGCGGAGGCCGGTCGGTTTTCTCCTGGTATTTTATCAGAGGCTTGATGGGCCTGGCCGATGCCAATAATGATGGAATTGTGAGCGTGAAAGAAATCAGACGATATTTGGAAGATCATGTACCGGAAGATGTAAGCCCTGAATCACAAAACCCAATAGTTAATGGACCAATAGACTTTGACTTAGCCAATGTTGATCCTGATATATTAGCTGAACTGAAGAAAGAAGAAGAAACAGGCATGATGCTCGCCATGACAGAATTAAGTTCAAAAGGATTTGAAGAACGGGTGCTTGACCAATCTGATACAACGACAAAATTAAATTATGCCCTATTCAAACAAAGCCTTAAAGATGAACGATTGATATCACCAGATTCTGATTGCGCATTTTATTATTATCAACTATTACAAAAAGATACCGGCATCAGCTCCATTTATGGATTACTTACTCGCAATCTGGCCGCCAAACTTCAAAGTCAATCACAATTATTTCTGAATAGATATTTGAAAGGCGATAGCCTTAAAATGGACGTTTATGATGTAGAAAGGATATCGGAATATTTACATTTATCAGCCGATCTGCTCGGCCCCGATCATATTTTATACACCTCAATCAAAGCCCGCGAACTTTTCTTTAAAGGGATGTACGAAGAATACTCCCCTTACATGCTTAGTGAAAAAGAGGCTTACAGAAAGGCAATAATGTATTATCAAAAATCTCTTGCCCTGGATGAGCGTGCTCCTCATGTATATAATGAAATGGGTTCAATTTATATCGATCTGGATGAAATAGATTCAGCTATAATACTTTACCATCATGCACTTAAATATGCACCAACATGGACTTATCCAATTTATAATTTAGGATTGAGTTTTGATCTTCAAAACGAATCAGACAGTGCACTGTATTACTATCATAAAACACTGGACATAGATTCAACCTATATTGGAGCATGGATTGGAATTTCTAATACTTTTAAAGACCTGAAAGATTACGATCAAGCCTTGTATTATTGTACCAAAGCACATGAAATGGATACCGCAGCCGGTAAGCCATACTATTATCTTGCCTTGATTTATGACGATTTGGATTCCGTTGAAATAGCCAAAGATTATTACATCGAATCTATATCAAGAGATTATAAAACGGAAGATGCCATTTACAACCTGGCCTATATGTTTTACCTGCATGACGATTATACCCGGTCAAAAAATGTTCTTGAGGTAGCAATAGATAGTAAAGATGAGATTGACATTGATGCTGATATTTATAATTTAATTTCACTTGATTACGACTATCTTGGAGATACTGCTTCCAGATTATGGGCATTACAAAATGCGCTTTATCTCGACTCTACACATTATTATGCCAACCGGAATATGGGCTTGTATTATGCCGGAATATCATCATATAATAATTCACTCTATTATCTCTACAAAGCAAGGGCAACAGAACCCGGCAAAGAAGATATTTATGATAAAATTGCGTGGGTTCAGGGAAAAGCCGGACTTTATGAAGATCAAATAAAAACCTATAATTCGCTGATTGCTTTTGCAGCAGAACCGGCCGGCTATTTTGATAGTTTGGCAAACAGCTACCTGGCACTTGGCGATACAGTCCAATCAATCAATCAAATGAAACTGAAAATTGCTTATTCAAGTGATTCTCTTGATGCCATGGTCGACTGGGGTTATTGGGCCTATGTATTGAATCAAGGCAAACAAGCCGAAGATATTTTTAAACGTATTTTAAAAACTGACCCTGAAGATATTGATGCACTCTTGTATCTGGGCATGAACTCATTATATAATTTTGCTTCAAGGACCGATGCAAAAGAATGGTTCGACCAATTGATAAAACTTGACGATGGCGACCGATACAATTCCTGGGTTTACGATCAAATGGCCTATCTGTACGGTGGATTGGGCGATACCAAACGCAGCAATAAATACTTTAAAAAAGCACTCAAAGCCGATGATGCCGATATTGCCGCCATTTATTATAACCGCGCTTGTGCACTCGCGCTTCAGCAACATTATCAAGATGCTATTGATGCCATAGAAGAAAGCTTTAAAGCCGGTTTCACAGATATAAATCAAATATATCAAGATCCAGATTTTACTACACTGATTAGCATGCCCGAATTTGATACTTTACTTAATCAATATTTTGATATACAGGAATGAGCCTAAAATTCATCATATTCATACTTTTTATTGGCATTTTTAATATAAACATCAATGCCATTCCAAAAACCGCCCGGGAAGTATTGCAAGCTACCTACTCTCGGCTATGGCAGGTCACCGGACTCAATGAAGATCCACCCGGAATTCAATTTATCAAGACACAAAGCAGAGGTGCATTTATCACCCATAGTCATGGAACATTTACGATAAATGTGGAAGAAAAAGTATATGAAATCTGTATGTCGTTTGGCACACGCGGAACAGATGCACTTGCCTATATATTAGGCCATGAAATAGCCCATTACACTTCAGGCCATCAATGGGGAAGCAAATTTGTTTCCACTTATGGTTTTAATGATGTAAGCGGAGAAATCGATACAGCCGTTAAAGCATTACGCAGGCTTCCGTTTTGGGAAACACAAGCCGATTTGAAAGGAGGCATCTATTGCTATATGGCCGGATTTAATCCACATGGTATTGGCGATACATTATTAAAAGCACTTTATGCCGCATACCCGTGGAATCCTGAGGGTAAATCAGTTCAGAAAAAATTTATTCACGGTCATTATGAATATGACACCATTAAACCATACCCCAGTTTAAAAGAACGATTGAGTATCGCTTCCTTAAATGATTCATTGGTACATACTTTAATTCAGGTGTTTGAAGCCGGAAATTTGGCTATGGTCATCGGTCGCTATGACGATGCCATTCAATTGTTGGAATTTACGCTAAAACGAGGAATGAAAAGCCGCGAGGTGTATAATAACCTGGGAGTTATTTATGCTCAACAAGCCATTAAAGCACTGGGGAACAATAAAGTCAACTATGCCTATCCCTTCGAGCTTGATTTGCAATCGAGAATCAGCTATACAACCAAAGGCATAAACGATGAAGCGGCAGCTTTGCTCGAAAAAGCACTTGTTAAGTTCAGACAAGCTTATAATTTCGATGCCGATTATGCCACGGCATTAAGCAATATGGCCGGTGTTTATTCTTTACTAGGGCGATTGCGCGAAGCAAAATTTTATGCCGAAGAGGCTATTGATTTGGCCGCTAGGCTTAAACTTAATGTCTCCTTATCCAATGCCAAAGTAATGTATGGAATAGTAGCGGCACAAAACAATAATAAAAAACTCGCAGAAAAAACATTTGAAGCAGAAATTGAACATGGTAATCTGATGGCATCGGTAAACCTTGAAATCGTGAAAGGAGGAAAACTAAATAAAATAAAAGCAAGTTTATTTAGAAAAAGCAATGGCGATAATGAAACGCATGAAGCTGTTTTTGGCAATATGGATGGAGTGGATCTTTATGGAAACTTCAGCATAGAAAACTATCTGACCATACCCGTGTTTTACGGTATGCTTTACGTTTCTGACTATACTCATTCAAAACTATATTATTGGATGGGCGAAAGAGATAATCATCCATTAATCATGCAACGAAGCAATAAGGATTTTGAGGAAGGAAGTGTATGGGGTATAAAAAGAGGCGATTCTTTTGATGAATTAACAACCTTGTTGGGAAACAACTATAAAATTCAGAGTACATCACAAGGCATGCTCATACATTATCCACTCCATCAAGTAGTATTTATAATAGATGGTAATCAGAAAATACAAGGCTGGATGATTTATCGTTTGGACGCATAAATTAAATCAGTACCAGATCTTCTCTGGCAGGCCCGGTAGATAAATATTTAACAGGTACTTCCAATCTTGATTCTATAAATTTCAAATAGCGTTCAAGATTAACAGGAAAATCATGAATAGACTTAATTGTATTGAGTTGGGTTTTCCATCCCGGATATTCTTCAAGAATAGGAATAATTTTTTCTGCTCCCATATCGTAAGGAATACTTTTGCTTTCTTCAGAACCAATATGATATGCCACACAAGCATTAATTTCATCAAATTCATCAAGCACATCAATTTTGGTAAGTGCCAGGCGGGTAACCCCATTGATCATAATGGCATATTGCAGGGCAGGCAAGTCAATCCATCCGCATCTTCTGGGTCTTCCGGTGGTAGCACCAAATTCGTGTCCGGCATTTCGCAATTGATTTCCTATATCATCATTAAGTTCGGTAGGAAATGGGCCGCTTCCCACCCGTGTACAATAAGCTTTACTGATGCCGATGACTTCGCCAATTTGCTGAGGTGCAAGCCCCAAGCCGGTTAAGACACCAGCTGTTACAGTATTGGAAGAGGTAACATAAGGATAAGTACCAAAGTCAATATCCAACATACTTCCTTGTGCACCTTCGGCCAAAATTTTACAGCCTTGTTTTAATAAATCCTGTACATAATAAACCCCGTCAACCGCTTCCAATTGACGCAATGCCTCGATACTGTTCATCCAGCCTTTTTCAAAATCATCAATATTCAATTCAACCGGATACAAGCGGAGTAAATCAAGATGTTTTTCCTTAAGTTTATGATATCTGTTTTCAAAATCTGCGTTAAAAATATCGCCTACACGCAAACCGTTTCTACCTGTTTTATCCATATAGGCGGGTCCAATACCACGAAGTGTGGAGCCAATTTTTTCATTCCCTTTGGCAGCTTCCGAGGCAGCATCGAGCATCCGGTGAGTGGGTAGTATTAAATGTGCTTTTTTGGCCATTTTCAATCGTCCTTCTACGCTTATTCCTCTTTGCTTCAATTCATTTACTTCTTCGGCCAAAGTAAGCGGATCGATAACCACACCACTGCCAATTAAAGTTTGCTTATCAGGATGCATGATTCCTGATGGTATGGTATGCAATACAATTTTTTTACCATCAACAACCAGGGTATGCCCTGCATTAGGACCGCCCTGAAACCGGGCTATTAAATCATATTCCGGTGCCAGAACATCAACAATTTTTCCTTTGCCTTCATCTCCCCACTGAAGACCCAATAGTACATCTACCTGCATGAATTATCTCCCCGGTTGAAACTAAAATGATTAAGTGAACTGATTACGTAAAAATTCAATGGCGGTATCTTGCGATTCTTTTGTAATAAATATGGAGTTAAGCTTTGTCATCACCAAGAGCTTATTCAAATCGTCAGGTATATCGGCCAAAACAACTTCTCCACCTGCTTTACGCGATTTGGTAAGTATGTTTATCAGCAAGCTTAACCCTGTACTATTCATGAATTTTATACCTCCCAAATTTACAATAAAGCGGTTGACACCGGAATCAATAGCTTCCTTTACTTCTGATAAAATAGGCGTGTTTTCGGTGCCTGTGAGCATATTGCCCGAAAAGGTTAAGATTTTCACACCATCAATATTTTCAAATTTATAGTCCATAGTGTTATTTATTTTGCTTGTTATCAATATGCTTATTCTTACACGCCTGATCGATGCATGTACCATACAAAGTTAATGATCGTTCTTCAATTTGGAAATTAAATAATTTTCCGATAGTAGTTTGAATTGCCTGAATCCTTGGATCACAAAATTCAATAATTTTATTACATCCGGTACATATAAGATGATCATGTTGGCTAAAGCCATAGGACGGCTCATAAACAGCATGATTTTTTGTAAATAAATGTTTCCGGATTAAACCGCATGTTTCTAAAACTTCGAGTGTATTGTAAATGGTTGCCTTACTGACCGGTTCCGATTTTTTCTTCAGCAATTGAAAAAGTTCATCGGCATCAAAATGACTTTCCAGCTTATATATGGTATCAAGAATGGAAAAACGGGATTTAGTCTTTCGCAGTTGATTGTTTTCAAGATAATTTTCGAAAATCTCTTTTACTATATTGTGATTTCTTGTATTGTTTCTCATTGATAAAGTACAAAAGTTTAAGGTCAAATATCATTATATTATTCTTCTTCTAATTCTATCCGGTTTACACTATTAATACCTTTCATTTTTTTAAGTTTATTGATGAGAATATCAAGCTGACTTTTATCTTTCACAAAAATTTTGATAATGCCTTCGAATAAGCCTTCTACGGTATCGACCGAGATAGATTGAATATTAATGCGCAAGGTTCCTGATATTACATTAGTGATTTTATTCATGACGCCCAAATCGTCAAGCCCTGTAATTTTTAGTCCGGTGAGAAAAGCAATTTTTTCTTCTGAACTCCATCTTGTTTTCACAACCCTATAGCCGTACTTTGAGTTCATTTGTATGGCATTGGGGCAGTTGGTACGGTGAATTTTAATAGCTCCGTTTACCGTAATAAATCCAAAGACATCATCGCCCGGTATCGGATTGCAACATTTGGCAAATTGGTAATTGATTGTATTGGCCGATTGACCGAAAATCAAAAGTTCATCGCTTTGTTTTTTCGTTTCACGAATGGTATCGGCAATTTTATTTTCTTCTTTTTGTTCGGGTTTGGGTACTTCTATGCGATTGCCGTTTCTTAATGCTTTAAGTTGTTTGAGATTTATTTTTTTATTGGCAATTTGATAAAACAAATCTGTAAACGAAGTAAGATTATAATAATTTACCAGTTCGAGGATATTGCTGTCAGAGAATTCAATTTTTAAGGTTTTGAATTTCCGTTGCAAGATATCTTTACCGTCAAGAGCTATTTCGCGTCTGGCTGCTTTTAGTTTTTGTTTTATCCTTGAACGGGCTCTTCCTGTGACCGCAAAAGATAACCAATCTTCGTTAGGTGTTTGTTTTTTTGATGTAATGATTTCAACCTGATCGCCATTACTCAATTTGTAGTTTAAGGGTACAAGCTTCTTGTTTACTTTGGCACCAATGCAATGATTTCCTACTTCGGTATGAATTTCATAAGCAAAATCGATGGTAGTAGCTTCTTTGGGTAAAATTTTCAAATCTCCTTTAGGGGTGAAGATGTAAATTTCTTTTGAATAAAGATTAAGTTTAAAATCGTTTAAAAAATCCAATGCGTTTGACTCGGGACTTTTTAGAATTTCACGTATTTTTCTTAACCAATCGTCCAAGCCTGAATCTTCAGATCCTTCCTTATATTTCCAATGAGCGGCATATCCTTTTTCGGCAATTTCATCCATTCGTTCCGTTCTGATTTGAACTTCAACCCAATGTCCGTTGGGTCCCATTACCGTTGTGTGCAAGGATTCATATCCATTGGCTTTGGGTATCGATATCCAATCTCTTAATCGTTGAGGGTTTGGTTGATAATAATCGGTGACAATAGAATAAATTCGCCAACAGGCCGCTTTTTCCATGGCAGGTTCTGCATCAACTACAATTCTTAAAGCAAATAAGTCATATACTTCATCAAAACCAACTCCTTTATTTTTCATTTTATTTGAAATAGAGTAAACCGATTTGGTACGTCCGGCTATCCTGAACTTAAAATGTTGCTTCTCCAATTCTTTTTTAATAGGCTTTATCATTTCGTTCACATAGCGCGATCTAATGCGTTTGTACCTTTCCAGATTGGCACTGATTGATTGATAACGCTCAATTTCAGTGTATTTTAAAGAAAGATCTTCTAATTCAGATTTGATAAAATAAAGACCTAATCGATGCGCTAAAGGAGCATACAAATACATGGTTTCGGAAGCAATTTTTAATTGATTTCTGCGCGACATTGAATCAAGTGTACGCATATTATGCAAACGATCGGCAAGTTTTATAAGAATTACGCGTACATCTCTGGAAAGGGTGAGTAAAAGTTTTCTGAAATTTTCGGCCTGAAATGAACTTCGAAAATCAAATACAGC
The DNA here is from genome assembly GCA_024276745.1 of Bacteroidota bacterium. Classification (GTDB taxonomy): domain Bacteria; phylum Bacteroidota; class Bacteroidia; order Chitinophagales; family S012-47; genus JAJRWN01. The sequence continues at coordinate 1,255 of JAJRWN010000052.1, read as the reverse complement.
CGAAATTTTTGTTAAACCATCAATAATTTCAGCAACTTTTGAATCAAAATGATGTTGAATATTTTCGAGTGTAATCTCAGTATCTTCAACTACATCGTGCAGCAAAGCACAAACAATGGATGTAGTACCCAAACCCATATCGGAAACAATTTGCGCTACCGATAAAGGATGCAAAATATAGGGTTCGCCTGATTTTCTTCTTGCTTCAGAATGTGCATCAGATGCAAATTCAAAAGCAACTCTGATTTGCTTTTTATCATATTTTGATAAAGTAGGTCCTCCGGCCTTTTTTAATAATCTACGGTATTCTTTAAGGATCAATTTTCGTTCTTGTTCCTCATCAATAATGTATGCCGCTTCCTTTTCGCTCATGCTGTATTTAATCTTCAAACATCAATATAACAAAACTACCAATTTATATGCTCTAATTCATTGTCTGATAAAACATTCAGTTTGATTTGATTTTATTAATCAGGAAGCTAAATAATTGGTATTTTTGCCTTCCTTTTGCGGATGTGGCGAAATTGGTAGACGCGCCAGATTTAGGATCTGGTGCCTTCGGGCTTGGGGGTTCGAGTCCCCCCTTCCGCACTTTAATTGATAAAAAAAATTCTTTTTACACAAACCTTTCTAATAGAATCAATACTGTGGACATTAAACAAAACACTATTCATAAAAATCATGTATCGCTTACCATTAGCTTAAGTGCAAAGGATTATTTGCCAAAAGTTGAAGCAGATATAAAAAATTATAAAAAGAAAATATCACTGGCCGGTTTCAGACAAGGCCATGTTCCTAAAGCTGTTATTAAAAAAATGTATGGCACTCAAATCCTTGTGGAAGAACTCAATAAACTAGTCAATGATAATATCACAGCTTATTTGAAAGATAATGATATCCATATCCTGGGTGACCCTATTCCTGATAATCAATCTACCCTTGATTTGGATATCAATGCAGATAAAACCTATGATTTCGTTTACGAATTAGGCATAGAGCCTGATTTCGAAATCAATGCTTTAAGCAAGAAAAGCAAAGTTACCGGCTACGAAATTAAAGTAGATGATAAAATGATATCGGAAGAAATCGATCGTATTGCCGTTCGCTATGCCGATACCGAAGAGGTAGAAAGCGTTGAATCAAAAGATGTGGTACAAGTAGAATGGGTTGAACTGGACAATACCGGCAATCCAAAAGAAAATGGTATTGTTGGCAAAAGTGCCTTTCCGGTAGATGAACTAAAAGAAAAAAAACT
>JAJRWN010000051.1 GCA_024276745.1 Bacteroidota bacterium | reverse complement strand
TGGTTCGTTATCGGGATATATGCGATGGAAATATGGAAGAAGGAAGTCTTCGTTGCGATGCGAATGTATCGGTACGCTTGCGGGGTGCCAAAAGCTTTGGCCAAAAAGTGGAAGTAAAAAACATGAATTCTATTCGCAATGTAAAGCGTGCCCTCGAATATGAAGTAAAACGACAAGTTGAAGTACTCGAAAAAGGTGGAAAAATTGCTCAGGATACCCGTAGCTTCGATGCTGCCGAAGGACATACTTTTACGATGCGGAGCAAAGAAGAAGCCAATGATTACCGTTATTTTACCGAGCCCGATTTACCTTCGCTTATTTTAAGCGATTTTGAAATACAACATATAAAAGAAGAAATGCCTCCTTTGCCCGAAGAACTTTTTAGTAAATATATCGAAAGGTTAAAATTGTCTGATTATGATGCAAGTATTCTCACCGGTGATAAAGCTACCGCACTATATTTTGAACAGGTTATCAAATTTACTAAAGCCTATAAAGCAGCTGCCAACTGGATGATGGGCCCTGTTAGGTCATGGATTAATGAACGGGCTTTGAGCATGGACAAATTTCCTCTGAAAGCAAAACAACTGGCTCACTTAATTGATTTTGTTGAATCGGGTATGATTAGTTTTTCGATAGCGGCTCAAAAGCTTTTTCCTGCTTTTATCAATCAGCCCGATGCCATACCTGAAAAGCTGGCTGCTCAGCTTAATCTATTGCAAAATGCTGATAATGATGAACTTAAAAACTGGATATCAGCTTCCATGAATGCCTATCCCGATAAAGTAAATGCATATCGTTCCGGAAATAAAAACTTACTGGGACTGTTTATGGGCGATGTCATGAAGCGAGCCCGGGGGAAAGCCGATCCTAAAAAAGTTAATGAAATGTTAAGAAAGGAACTCGAAAGATGAATTTAGGCTTTAAGCCTTTGTATAAAATCAAAAAAAATGAAAAAGTATTTATTATTTATTAGTGCTGCGGTTATAAGTTGGAGTTTTGCTGCCTGCAACAGGGATACCGGAAAAACCGGTAATGAAGGTTCAACAACTACCAATGGAATGCAGCTTGAAAATAACGGACAATTTATTGTCAGCGGACATTTGGATAATGCCGGTAATATACCGGTGATTATTCAGGAAATGCCACTGATGATTCCGGGGCAACAACCCAGTTCGGAACAACTCGGACAGGATACCAGTGATGCTGATGGAAATTTTGAAATTAAAGGAAGTACTTCCGAACCTCAGATTGCCTATTTATATACCGATAATCAACACGTGATGTATGTGATTCTGGATGGGCATAATATTGAAATAAAGGGAGATTATAATGATTTTGATAATCTTTCCATTACGGGTTCGGCCAGCAGTAATGCAGCCCAATATCTTTTGAAAGAAATCAATACCCAGTATACTAAAATTGATAGTTTACAAAAACAGATTCGTCAATTACAAAGCAATGGAGAAACGCCTTCTGATGAGCAATATGCTGCATTGGCCGGTGCTCAGCAAGAGATTGATGCTTTTTTAAACCAATTCACCGATACCTCATCGAGCCCGATGGCTACTTTACTCGCTGCTCAAATGATGGATCTTGGCGGGCAATATGATGCCTTGAAAAATCTGGAGAAAAAGTTAAAATCTTCTTTTGCCGATTCGAAATATACCAAATGGTTAAGTAGTATTCTGGCTGATTACGATAGTTGGCTTGGGCGTCAGGCTCCCGAAATTACCATGAAAGACCGTAACGATAAAGATTTATCATTATCCAATTTGAAAGGTCAATATGTATTGGTCGATTTTTGGGCATCGTGGTGCGGTCCTTGCCGTAGAGAAAATCCAAATGTGGTACGTTTATGGAATAAATATAAAGACAAAGGGTTTACCGTCTTTTCTGTTTCGCTTGATAATAAAAAACAAGACTGGTTGAATGCAATTGAAAAAGATGGTCTGGATTGGAATAGTCATGTTTCTGAACTGAAAGGTTGGAGTACCTCCGTGCTTACAGCTTATGGGGTAAATTCAATACCTTCTGCTTTTTTACTCAATCCTGAGGGGAAAGTAATTGCTAAAGATTTACGCGGATACGCCCTTGAAAAGAAACTTGGCGAATTATTGGATTAATAAAAAGTATTCCTTTTTCAAGCCATCGGATTGCGTAAGCAAATTGCTCTGTTCGGAAACGATTGAATTAATATTTTTGCCGCCTACGGGTTTTTTAAATCCGTTCTAATAATCGTTTCAATATATTTAATGCTAAAATCTGCATCATGAAATCGCACACTTGTAGTTTTACCCGCAATACCATGACCGAAATTGTAATGCCTAACGATACCAATCCTTTAGGTAATCTTATGGGAGGTAATCTGCTGAAGTGGATGGACATTGCTTCCAGCATAAGTGTCATGAAACATACCAATTGCCTTACGGTAACGGCTGCTGTAGATTCTGTATCGTTTCGCGAGCCTATTCACCTGGGTGATTTGGTGGTTATCGAATCTTTTGTCACCCGGGTATTCAAATCATCGCTGGAAGTATATCTTGAAGTCTTTAAAAGAAAATTTGACGGAACACCGCGAATCAAATCCAATTCGGCTTATTATACTTTTGTAGCTATTGATAAAAACGGAAAACCAATACCTGCTGCCGAAGTAATACCTGAAACCGAAAAAGAAAAAAATTTATACGCAGGCGCAAAAAGAAGACGAGAACTAAGGCTTATTTTGGGCGGACGTATGAAACCGGAAGATGCTACCGAACTGAAAGCACTTTTTGACGGAGGCATTTATCAGTCCCCCGATTAATCAATACCAAATATAGAAATGCTCACGGGCTTGCTGCCTTCGAAGAAAAATCATACCGGCAAAGAATAAATCGATAGTAACATTGGCTTCCGGCATTTTTATGATATGCTCCCAGGCTCTGGTCATGGCTGCCGACCAATGGATATCATGAATAATCACCAATGAATTATTATGCAGAAAAGGCAAAATCTTATTAAATAATTTTATAGTTGCCTCTTCGGTATGATCGCCATCTATAAACACCATATCGAGCGATTCTAATTCTTTCAGCGCCTGAGCTAATTGCTCTATAAAAGCCCCCTGCCTGATATCTATATGATTTAATTCCAGAACTTTTAAGTTGAGCCGGGCAATATTTACCCGGTCTTTAGAACCTTCTATACTAATAAATATAGTGCTTGAATTAGCTGCTCCCATATATGCCGTACTTATACCCAAACCACATCCCAGCTCTAAAATTGTTTTCGGTTTAAAATATTGAACGGTTCGAAATAGTAAACGACCGAAATTTACACTTACACCTTCTTGCCGTATAATCCTGGCTATGCTTATTTTTTTATTGGATTTTCCACCATCTGTTTTAGCACCAAAAGAGGCTGCCGGTATCTTGGTGCGCTTATGCAGTAATTGTTTTCTTAAATATTCAATATCGTCAAAAGCATAAAACTTTCGTTTATCATTGATAACTTTGGTATCGTAATTATATATAAAAGGAGAATGTATCCGGTATTTACTCCGGCTAATTACAAGATATTTTAAATAAAACAGAAATCGATAGATCAGATTCACCCGGCTAAATTAGGATGATTCAGTAATAATTCGACATAATTTTTTCTCAATGAACACTTATACATTTTCCGGAGTTAAAAATTTCCTTATTTTCTACTTCATGATACTTGCGAGTAGTTTTTTAATAGCTCAAGATAATACGCCCCCCTTTGCCATTATCATTCATGGTGGAGCAGGATCAATGCAGCGAGGATCATTACCCGATAATCTGGAAAAGCTATACAGGAAGACAATGCAAGAAGCCCTGCAAAAAGGTTATGAAATGCTTGATCATGGTGCTTCGGCTGTTGATGTTGTTGCAGCAACGATAAAAATAATGGAAGATTCACCATTATTTAATGCCGGAAAAGGAGCGGTATTTACAGCCGAAGGAAAAAACGAACTCGATGCTTCTATCATGGATGGAGCCAACTTAAACGCGGGGGCTGTTGCAGGAGTTACCCGGATAAAAAATCCGATTATGGCGGCTCGCCAGGTAATGATGCAATCTCCTAATGTTCTGCTTAGCGGTGACGGGGCCAATCACTTTGCCGAAGAACAGGGCCTCGACATGGTAAACAACCATTATTTCTATACCAAAAGAAGCTGGGAAAGTTTGCAACGGGTAAAAGCAGCCGAAAAAGAAAAGCAAAAAAATATGCATGATAAAGGCAGTCATTTAAACTGGTTTGATACAAAATCTGGAACGGTAGGATGTGTAGCCCTCGATCGTAAGGGGAATATTGCTGCCGGTACATCAACAGGCGGACTCACCAATAAATCACATGGTCGTATTGGTGATTCTCCAATAATAGGAGCGGGTACCTATGCCGATGATAATACCTGTGGTATATCTTGCACCGGGCAGGGAGAATATTTTATCCGGCTGGCCATTGCTTATCGAATTACCGCCATGATGGCTTTCGCTAATATCAGTATGGCTGATGCCATGAAAATGGTTATTCATCAACATTTGGAAAAACTCGGTGGGGTTGGCGGTGCTATCGGTTTAGATTATCAGGGCAATATCGCTGTCGAATTCAATACGCCTTCTATGTTCAGGGCTTATCATAGAGCCGGAGAATCAGCACATGTACTAATCTATGCCGATGAATAGATTCTTATAAACCTACATCCAGTCTGATGGCGATACTTCTTGGTGCTTCTGCCAGGCCGGGGCGCAACGAATATTCATTATTTAAAAAATTATTAATCAGCAAACTGATTTTTGTTCTCTCATTAAACTGACGGGCAATGCGCGCATCCAGTATCCAGTCTCCTTTTCCTTCATTGGCGCTTCGAAAATCAGCTACACCCGGAATAAAGACTACAAGAATTTTATCCACTGCTTCCATATAGCTGAAATAGCGGGCAGTGATTCCAAAAGTCCATTGATCCAATTGGCTTTGTGCATCCAGTTTCAGCGTATGCCGAAAACGGTATTTAAGTACATTATAATCTGCCGATGAGTTTTGTGCCGATACGGAATCAAATACTTGAAATTTTGGATTGAGATAGGTATATCCGCCATGCAGGGTAAGCGGTAAAGAACCGATTTTTCCGTCACCGCTTAGGGTAAGTTCAAAACCGCGTATTTGCGTATTTCCAATATTTACCGATTGAAATCCAAAAAGACTTCCATCCACACCTCCAAAAGTAAACTCCATCATATCCTGATAATCGGTTTGGAAAATCGCCAAATCAACAAAGCCATTCCATTGATCGAGCCGGATACCTTGTTTGATACCTAATTCAGCACTCCATCCGGTTTCGGAATGCAGGGTCTGATTAGGATAGATATTTAAAAAACCAACCGATGTTTTGATAAACATTTCGGCAATGGTTGGAAATCGATAGCCCTGTCCGAAAGAAGCCCTTAAAAAAGTAGCTTTTGCTGCCCGGTAATTGACACCTATCCTGAAAACAGGTTTTGCTTCCCGGTTGCTGTCAACCCGGTTAAATTCGTAGCGACCTCCTGCCGATATGCTAAGTCGATTAAAAAATTTCTTATCGGCTTGTAAATAAATCGCTCTGTTAGATGCCGTAATACTGTCTTGATTGTATAAATCAGCCAAAACGCGGGTATAACTAAATGTGAATCCACCCGTTAGTCTGAGTCCTTTTTGGAATTGCTTTTGAGCCTGATATTCGCCATAGAGTAAATCTGAAAAAGTAGATTGCTCTTTCTCTGCATAATTATAGTTTCTATACCAGCGTCCTTGTAATTTTTGTGAAAAATTTTTATGTTGAAAGTTTATAAATGGATCTAGCGTAAGTTTGTATCCATAATTGGTGGTCATGGTGTTTCCTAATGGAATATAGGTTTGGCTGCCATCACCGTTCCACATAAAAAAATTGGCACTGCTGCCTTGCTGTACATTGGCATTTACACCGGCTTGTAATCCTTTATATCTTGCGAAATGATAGCGTGTTGCAATATTACCTCTTATCCTTCGTGAAAATGCTCCTTGATTAAAACTTTCAGAATTAATGCTGAATAAACCGGCCACAAAATCTAATTGTTTGAATTTTTGTTTGTGCAATACCGAAAATCCTGATTCAAATGGAAGTCTCTTACCCCACCATGCTTTTTCTTTAAAGATAGAATCGGCAGCAATCGTATCACCCTGAAATATTTGATATTGAATATGATCAAGCTCATGAGTTATATTATGCTGAGGTTTTGCCGAAACCCCATTAAAAAAACTGATCCGTGTTTGAGGTGTTGAAGTAGGATAAGCTGTTCTGAGATTAATCACACCATTCAATGCCGAAGAGCCGTATAATACGCTTGAAGCGCCTTTGATTACTTCAACCTGACTGATGTTTTCAAGCGGGACAAAACTCCATGAACTGGAACCGGCATCACCGGTGAGCATCGGTAATCCGTCTACCAAAAGCAAAACCCTGCTGCCTGCTCCATAACTGTATCCGCTTCCTCCCCTGATATTGGCTTGCCCGTCAATGATATTTACCCCACTCATTTTGTCCAATGCCTGATCCATGGAGGTCGTATTGATAGCTGAAATATAATCTGCTTTTAACAAATCCATGGATACGGTGATTTCGCTAAGTTTCATTTCATATTTTCCGGCACTTACCACCACTTGCTCAAGCATTTCCTGCCGGGGTTTTAATTTGATTAATATGTTTTGTGGACTTCCACCATGTTTGTTGATGTGAAGCATTCGACTTTCATAACCGGTAAAACGAATTTCAATGTGATTGACCTGACTTGGAATGACAAGGCTGAATCGACCGTCAATACCGGTGCTAGTACCTTGAAGATTGGGGAGAATAACATTGGTACCGACCAGGGATTCACCACTGACACTATCAATTATCTTACCGTTTAATACAATCTCCTGAGATTGTGAACATATTGATACACCAATAAATAGTAAGTAAATCAGGATCGGTTTTCTACTGCTCATGAATGTGTGACTTTAAAATAAAGCTACAATTTTTCACACTAATCCACCAAAACGATTTTGACTTTTAATGAATAATACTGTATCTTGTTTTTCAAATACTGTATATGAGAAAATATATTTACATCCTACTACTCGTTTTTATTTATCCTGTCACTATTGTTCAAGCACAAGTATGCCAGCCCGACACGAGCATCACTAAGCCGGGAATCTATCCTGATAGTGCTACCGGTTTACCAATGGCTACAGAGAATCAGTATTGGGAACAGGATATTACC